>CBFCWZ010000456.1:0-1507 GCA_965601935.1 uncultured Ilumatobacteraceae bacterium | reverse complement strand
CGAAGAACTCGCCGCATTCGCCGATCAGTGGGGCTGGCAGAACGCCTCCACCGACTGGGAGGCCACGGTGACGGCCGACGAGATCGGCCTCGTCGACATCGGCACCCCGAACAATGTCCACGCCGAGCAGGCGATCGCCGCTCTCGAGGCCGGCAAGCACGTCGCCTGCGAGAAGCCTCTGGCGGGCACGCTCGCCGACGCCGAGGCGATGGCCGCGGCCGCAGAGGCCGCCTCCGGGCAGACCTTCGTCTGGTACAACTACCGCCGTGTTCCGGCGGTGGCGCTCGCCCACCAGCTGGTGCAGTCGGGTGCGCTCGGGCGGATCTACCACGTCCGGGCCTGCTATCTGCAGAGCTGGGGCGGCCCCGACACCCCACTGCTGTGGCGTTTCCAGGGCGACGTCGCCGGGTCGGGCGCCCACGGCGACCTGAACGCCCACATCATCGACGCGGTCCGCTTCGTCACCGGCGAGGAGATCACCACCGTCGAAGGGTCGATCGAACACACCTTCATCGAAGAACGCGAAGTCCTCGACGCGGGGGCGGGCGGCGAGATCGCCGGAGCGGGCGCCTCGACCGCCGGCAGCAAGGCGGCCAGCACGGTCGACGACGCCGTGATGTTCCTCGCCCGTCTGAGCGGCGGCGCGATCGCCTCGTTCGAGGCCACGCGCCTGGCGACCGGCTACCACAACGCCAACCGCTTCGAGATCCACGGTGAACGCGGTGCCCTGCGCTTCGACTTCGAGCGGATGAACGAACTCGGCTTCTATGACGCCTCCGGCGAAGGTGCCACCGCCGGGTGGACGACCATCGACGTCACCCGCGGCGGAGACGACCACCCGTACGCCGCAGCGTGGTGGCCCGACAGCCACGGCCTCGGCTACGAGCACGGCTTCGTCAACCAGGCCGCCGACATCCTCACGATGGTCGGCGGCGGGCAGCCGGTCGTGCCGATGCCCGACTTCGCCGACGCACTGAAGACGCAGCGCGTTCTCGACGCCGCCATCCGGTCGGCCCGGGAACGGGCCCCGATCACGATCTGACCAAGGAGAGACCCATGTCCGAGCCCACCCCGTTCGAGCCCACCTACATGAAGGTCGGGGTGCTCACCGCAGCACTCCAGGAACTCACCCCACGCGAGCTGCGCGACCCCGATCCCGACCTGGCGGTCGAGGACTGGCTGCAGTTCGCCGCCGATGTCGGCGCGGAGAGCATCGAGCTCTCCGCCGCGCTGCACCCCTCGCTGGCCGACGTGCCTGCCGAGGCGATGCTCGACCCGGTCGCCAACACGCTCGACTTGCGTGACCCCTTCGACCAGGCGCGGGCCGACCGTGTGCTCGCCGCTGTGAAGGACACGGGTGTCGAGATCGCCGACCTCGCCTACTTCGACGATCTCCTCCACGAGGACCCGGCGATCCGTCGGAAGAAGCACGACTTCATGATCGGCGTGATGGACGCAGCTGCACTGCTCGGCTCGCCGGCCGTGTGCGGCTTCGTCGGGCGCGACC
>CBFCWZ010000455.1:0-1516 GCA_965601935.1 uncultured Ilumatobacteraceae bacterium | reverse complement strand
GGACACCGGTCGCATCCACAACCTGCAACGCGAAAGCTGCAACAGGTGTCTGGGAACCGCGCGGATAGGGCACGAGCTGGGGTTTCGCGATTCGGCCGGAATGCTCGTCGTCCCTGGTCAGGGGTCCGGCCGTCGAGTCGGTTCGTCGAGCCCGCTTGCCTATCCGCTGACCTCCCTGACACCGCTAGGCGCCGGTGGTGTCGGCTGGGGGTTCGGTGACGGATGGCGGTTCCGTCGTGGTGGTGGTGGCGTCCGTCGTCGTCGTTTCGGGGGCGGGCGTCGTGGGCGGTGAGGTGATCGGGGGGAGGGTGGTGACGGCGGCGTCGGCGCGGCCGACCGTGATGGTGACCGTGGTGCCCGGTTCGACCTGTTCACCCGGCTGGGGCGTCTGGCCGACGACGCGGCCGTCGTCGGGGCTGCCCGCTTCCACGGTCTGGTACTGGGTGGGTGCCACCGTGAGTCCGGCGTCGATCAACGTGTTGCGGGCGCTTCCTTCGGTGAGGCCGGCCACGACTGGAACGGTCACGGGTTCGGGGCCCGACGACACGACGATGGTCACCGAGCCGCCGCGCTCGACGATGGTGCCGGCACCGGGGTCGGTCTCCATCACGATTCCCTCGTCGATGGTCGCGCTGGACCGATACTCGGTGGTGACCTGGAAGCCATAGGGCTGGGCTCCGAGTGTGGCCTGCGCCTCGGACTCGGGGAGGCCCACGATGAACCCGGGCATCTGAACGGAACTTGGCGGGCCGGCGACCGTGATGCGCACGGTCTCGCCCTGGCTGGCGCGTGTGCCCGCCTCGGGGTCGGTGGCGAGGACCGTGTTCTCCTCGACCTCGTCGGTCTCCTCGGTGGTGATCCGGCCGACGACGAACCCGGCCGCTTCGAGGCGCGCCGTGGCCTCTTCGAGGGGGAGGCCGACGACCTGGGGAACCTGCTGGAGGAGTTGGTCGGGGTTGAAGAACACCTGGACCGACTGGCCTTCGAGCATCACGGTGCCCGCCGGCGGGTCGGTGCGGTGGACGAACCCGACGGGCACATCGCCGTTCTCCTCGGCGATGGTGACGAACTCGAGGCCGAGAGCCTCGAGTTCGTCGGTGACGTCGCTGAGGAGGCGGCTGGTGTAGTCGTCGAGGGTGAACTGGCTCGGTTCGTCGGCGGTCTCGTCCTGGTTGAGCGCCTGGAAGAGGAACACGCCCCCGACGACCAGTGCGATGAGGGCGATGAATGCACCCACCGCGTACCAGCCGGTGCGCGAGGAGCCTGCGTCGTAGTAGGCGGCGTCCTGGGACGCTCCGGTCGGATAGCCCGCCTCGTACATGCCGGCCGACCGAACACCGGTCGACTGTGGCTGGACGGGTTCGACGTTGGTGGCCCCGAAGGCGGCAGCGGCGGCAGCCCCGCCCGCGGCTCCGGCCGCGACGGCAGCCGTCTGGCCGGTGTCGGTGTCGGCCGGTGAGGTGCCGGTGGGCGGCAGGGGAGTCTCGGTCTTGGCGCGGGCCGCGCTCGCGGCGGC
>CBFCWZ010000454.1:0-1520 GCA_965601935.1 uncultured Ilumatobacteraceae bacterium | reverse complement strand
ACCACCGCAACTGGCCCCAGCCCGACAACCGCCCACCCACAATCCTGCTAACCACCACCTAACTGGACGGTATTGCCGTTAGTCCGAGCGAGGCGGGCGAGGGCGTCGACGGTTGCCGTTCGCCAAACTGGTTCGGGGCTCCGCGTCGGTGTCGAGTGCCGACGACAGGCGATGGATCGTCGACCACCGAGCGTCGAGGCGGCCGTTCTCGATGCGTGAGATGTCTGCCTGGGACACACCGCTCATCTCGGCCAAGTGCGCTTGCGTCCACCCCAGCTCGATCCGGCGCGCGCGAATCGCATCGCCCGGGCGAGGCATCGCAGCGATGGTGGCGAGATCGGCCATGTCGTCGAGTCTATGTGGAATTCAACATCGCGTCGATGGCACTTCAGTCGAGGAGATCGCCGATGACGTCGGCGGCCTCGCGGTCGCTCGCCTCGAGGAAGTGCGCGTAGACGTTCAGCGTGGTCGCTGCGTTGGCGTGGCCGAGCCGTCCGCTGACGGTACGCACCGGCACGCCGGCTGCGAGCAGTTGGGTCGCGTGGAGGTGGCGCAGGTCGTGAAGGCGCACACCGCTGACGCCTGCTCGCTTGCACACCCGGGCAAACGTCTCGGTGATCGTGTCGGGATGAAGTGGGTCGGCGCCGTCGGCGGTCGACGTGAACACGTAGCCGTCGTCGAGCAGCTCCACCTCGCATGCGTTCGCCCGCTGCTGCATCCGATCGAGCTGTGCGTCGAGGATCGCGAGCGTCGCGTCATCCAATGCGATCCGGCGTGACGCGTGCGTCTTGGTGTCCTTCACGACGGCGCCGCCGGCCACCGACGCGATCGCACGCGTGATCGACAGCGCGCGGGCGCCTCGGTCGATGTCGGACCAGCGGATACCGCACACCTCGCCTCGACGCGCACCGGTGGTGGCGAGCACTCGTAGGAGGGCGCCGCACTCATCGGCGGTGTCGAGGAGTCGCTTCGTGTCGGCGATCGACGGCGGTCGGATCTCGCGCTGGCGGAGCTTCGGCGGAGTGGTGCCGACGATTGGGTTCATCGGCACCATCCCCCACTTGACCGCCTGCCCGAACGCTCCCCGCAGGACGGCGTGGATGTGGCGGATCGTCGCCGGCGACAGGCCCCGTTCGGTGGTCAGCTGGGCGTAGTAGTCGTCGACGCGCTTGGTCGTGACCCGACCCAGTCGGAGATTGCCGAGATCGGGCCCGATCGTCTCGGCGACGAGGCGGCGGTACTCGCGCACCGTCGTCGGCGACAGCTGCTGGTCGACGTGCTCCAACCACTGGTCGAGCAACTCGCCGAGCGTCTTCGCCGTCGACGTGACCTGCCCGCCGACACCTGGGCGACGAGCGCAGCGAGCGCCCGTTGGGCTTCGCGCTTGGTGCCGCGGTGGGTGCGACCCAGCTGCTTGCGGAGGCCCGTCTCGGGGTCGCGCGGCAGCCGGACGATCAGCTCCCGCTTGCCCGGGCGGCGCTCACGCAGCGAGCCCTTCACCCGGACATCGTGAACAGAAT
>CBFCWZ010000453.1:0-1537 GCA_965601935.1 uncultured Ilumatobacteraceae bacterium | reverse complement strand
TGGTGCCAGGCACCATGCGCGACGTTCCGTGAACGAGGAGGAACACCATGAGTACGACGTTGGTTCAGAACGGGACGATCGTCTCGGCGACGGGACGGCAAGCCGGCGACGTGTTGATCGACGGCGAGTCGATCGTCGGGGTCCTGGCGCCCGGACAGGCGGCGGCGCTCGGGGTGAACGCCGACCGGGTCGTCGACGCCACCGACAAGTACGTCATCCCCGGCGGCATCGACTCCCACACGCACATGGAGTTGCCCTTCGGCGGCACCCATGCGTCCGACACGTTCGACACCGGCACACGCGCGGCGGCCTGGGGCGGCATCACGACGATCGTCGACTTCGCCGTCCAGACGACCGGGGCGTCGGTGCACGAGGGCCTCGCCGAGTGGCATCGCAAGGCCGAGGGCGAGTGCCACATCGACTACGGCTTCCACCAGATCATCGGCGGCGTCGACGAGGAGTCGCTCAAGGCGATGACCTACCTCACCGACAACGAGGGCGTCACCAGCTTCAAGCTGTTCATGGCCTACCCGGGGGTCTTCTACTCCGACGACGGGCAGATCCTGCGGGCGATGCAGACCGCCGGCAACGACGGCTCGATGATCATGATGCACGCCGAGAACGGCATCGCGATCGACGTCCTCGTCGCGCAGGCCCTCGCACGCGGCGAGACCGACCCGATGTACCACTCGCTCACCCGGCCCGCCGAGCTCGAGGGCGAGGCCACCCACCGCGCGATCGAGCTGTCGAAGGTCGCCGGCAACGTGCCGCTCTACATCGTCCACATGTCAGCGTCCGAGGCGTTGGAGGAGGTCGCCGCCGCGCAGCACCTCGGCCTCAACGTGTTCGGCGAGACCTGCCCGCAGTACCTGTACCTGTCGCTCGAGGACCACCTCATGCAGCCCGGCTTCGAGGGCGCCAAGTGGGTGTGTTCGACGCCGCTGCGCACCAAGCACGCCCACCACCAGACCGACCTCTGGAAGGGACTGCGGATGAACGAGCTGGCGATCGTGTCGACCGACCACTGCCCGTTCTGCATGAAGGACCAGAAGGAGCTCGGCCTCGGCAACTTCTCCGCGATCCCGAACGGCATCGGTTCGGTCGAGCACCGGATGGAGCTGCTCTACCAGGGGGTGGTCACCGGCGAGCTGACCCTCGAGCGATGGGTCGAGACGTGCTCGACGACGCCGGCCCGCATGTTCGGGCTCGACAAGAAGGGCCAGATCGCCCCGGGCTTCGATGCCGACATCCTCGTGTGGGACCCGAACGGCCATACCAAGATCGGGATCAACGACAAGCACCACATGAACATGGACCACTCCGCCTGGGAGGGCTTCGAGATCGACGGCAAGGTCGACACGGTCCTCAGCCGGGGTCGGGTGATCGTCGAGAACGACCAGTACGTTGGCGCCAAGGGCCACGGCAGGTACGTCAAGCGCGGCCTGAGCCAGTACCTGCACTGATCCCTGATCGGGCTCCGCCGACCGGAGAAGCCGGATCGGCTGCGCCTTCCGTGCTCGCCGCCTCCGCTTCGCTT
>CBFCWZ010000452.1:0-1550 GCA_965601935.1 uncultured Ilumatobacteraceae bacterium | reverse complement strand
GCACCTCGGGCGCACGGTGCTCGAGGCGCTTCGGGATCGCAACGACTTCGACACCGCGGACGTCGACGACGTCATCTGGGGAACCAGTTCGCAGGTGATGGAACAGAGCGGCGACCTCGGCCGGATGGCCGCGCTCGATGCGGGATACGACATCACCGCGTCGGGCGCCACCCTCGACCGGTTCTGCGGCTCGGGGATCACCAGCAACAACTACGCCGCCCACGCCGTCATGGCCGGGATGGAAGACCTCGTGGTCGCCGGTGGCACCGAGATGATGTCGCTGCCGAAGAAGGGCATGCTGCCGATGGGGGCGAACAACCCTCACCTCCAGGAGATCCACCCCCAGTCGCACCAGGGTGTGTGCGCCGACGCCATCGCCACCCTCGAGGGCATTCCCCGTGAGGCTCTCGACGCGCTCGCCGCCGAGTCGCAGGCCCGTGCCGAGGTGGCGATCGAGGAGGGCCGCTTCGACAAGAGCCTGATCCCGGTCCTCAACCTCGACGGCTCGCTGGCCCTCGACCACGAGGAGTTCCCCCGGCCGGGCACCACCGCCGAGTCGCTCGCCTCGCTGGCGCCGAGCTTCCCCCAGGTCGCCGACTACCGCGTCGACGAGGACAGCAAGACCTTCCGCGAGCTGATCAACCAGAAATACCCCGAACTCGACATCGAGCACGTCCATCACGCCGGCAACTCGTCAGGGGTGGTCGACGGTGCGGCGGCGATCCTGTGGGCCAGCGGCGACTACGCGCAGGCCAACGGCCTGACCCCGCGGGCCCGTGTGGTGGCCACCGCCAACATGGGCGACGATCCCACGCTGATGCTCAACGCGCCGGTGCCGGCCGCCAAGAAGGTGCTCGACAAGGCGGGGCTGACCCTCGACGACATGGACCTCATCGAGATCAACGAAGCCTTCGCCGTGGTCTCCGAGAAGTTCCAGCGCGACCTCGACGTCGACCGCGACAAGGTCAACGTCAACGGCGGGGCGATGGCGCTCGGCCACCCGATCGGCGCCACCGGCACGATCCTCATCGGCACGGTCCTCGACGAACTCGAGCGCCGCGACGGCCAGTTCGGCCTCATCACCATGTGCGCCGGCGGCGGCATGGCCCCCGCCATCATCATCGAACGAGTCTGACCACCATCGGTGTCAGACACCTGTTGCAGCTTTTGCGTTGCAGGTTCGGCGACGCGGCACACGGGGGTGGGAGACAACCCTCGGTCGGGCCGCGCAGCAGCGAATGGACCGCAGAACCTGAAGCGCAACCTGAAGCGGTGTCTGACACCATCGCGGGATGAGCGAGTTGCCGGATCATGTGCTGGAGAACCGGCGGAACTGGGATGCGATGGCCGACCAGTGGGTCGCTCCGGGGGAGCGGGCCTGGGCATCGGATGACGCGTACTGGGGGATCTGGGGCGTCCCGAACAACGAGCTGCCACTCCTGCCCGACGATCTGACGGGCCGGCGGGCGATCGAACTGGGCTGTGGCACCGGGTACGTGTCGGCGTGGATGCGCCGCCGGGGAGCGTCGGTCTACGCCATCGACAACTCC
>CBFCWZ010000451.1:0-1555 GCA_965601935.1 uncultured Ilumatobacteraceae bacterium | reverse complement strand
ACGCCGGACATTTTGTCACCTCGCCGCGCGCGGATGGTGTCAGACACCGCTTCAGGTTTCCGCTTCAGCTTGCAGCGTCACCTGCAACGCAACCTGAAGCGGTGTCTGACACCATGGGTTACTTCAGGGGGGCGAGGGCGGACATGCCGCGGTACTCGGCGGTGTCGCCGAGCAGCTCTTCGATGCGGAGGAGCTGGTTGTACTTGGCCACGCGGTCGCTGCGGGCGGGTGCACCGGTCTTGATCTGGCCGCAGTTGGTGCCGACGGCGAGGTCGGCGATGGTGGAGTCCTCGGTCTCACCCGAGCGGTGGCTCATCACCGACGTGTAGGAGTGACGCGTGGCCAGGCCGACGGTGTCGAGGGTCTCTGTCAGCGAGCCGATCTGGTTCACCTTCACCAGGATGGAGTTGGCGACGTTCTGGTCGATGCCCATCTGGAGGCGCTCGGAGTTGGTGACGAACAGGTCGTCGCCGACGAGCTGGACCTTGTGGCCCACCTTCTCGGTGAGGGTGGCCCAACCCTCCCAGTCGTCTTCGTCCATGGCGTCCTCGATCGACACGATCGGGTAGGTGTCGACGAGGCGCACCCAGTAGTCGGTCATCTCCGACGGCGACAGCACCTTGCCCTCGCCCTCGAGGTGGTAGGCGCCGTCGCGGAAGACCTCGCTGGTGGCGGGGTCGAGGGCGATCGCGATGTCCTCACCAGGGGTGAAGCCGGCCTTCTCGATGGCCTCGACGAGAACCTTGATGGCGTCTTCGTTGGAGTCGAGGTTCGGGGCGAAGCCGCCTTCGTCTCCGACGGCCGTGGAGAGGCCGCGGTCGCCGATGACCTTCTTCAGCACGTGGTACGTCTGGGTGCCCCAGCGCAGTGCTTCGGAGAAGCTCGGCGCGCCGACCGGCATGATCATGAACTCCTGCAGGTCGATGGAGTTGTCGGCATGGACGCCGCCGTTGACCACGTTCATCATCGGGACGGGCAGCACGTGGGCGTTCGGGCCGCCGAGGTACTGATAGAGCGGAACGTCGAGTTCGATCGCCGCGGCCTTGGCGATGGCCAGGCTGGTGCCGAGCACGGCGTTGGCCCCGAAACGGGCCTTGTTCGGCGTTCCGTCGAGGTCGAGCATGACCTGGTCGACGAGCCGCTGGTCGAGGGCGTCGTACCCTTCGAGTTCTTCGGCGATCTCGGTGTTCACGAAGCCAACGGCGTCCCGGACACCCTTGCCGTCGAAACGGTCGCCTCCGTCGCGCAGTTCGACCGCTTCGTGCACGCCCGTGGAGGCGCCCGACGGAACCGCAGCCCGTCCGAGGGAACCGGAATCGAGGACGACGTCGACTTCGACGGTGGGGTTGCCGCGGGAATCGAGGATCTCGCGGCCGACGATGCTCAGGATCTGACTCACGTGTGCGAACAGTACCGGTCCTGGACGAGCGATGCGTCGGGACCTTGGTCGGGAACCGGCGGGACCGAGCGCGATGCGTCGGGACCTTGGTCGGGAACCGGCGGGACCGAGCGCGATGCGTCGGGACCTTGGTCGGGAACCGGCGGGACCGAGCGC
>CBFCWZ010000450.1:0-1572 GCA_965601935.1 uncultured Ilumatobacteraceae bacterium | reverse complement strand
GGCATGATCGTCACACATGCCACCAGTCCACCACACGGCAGGGAGGGCTCGGAACGGTCGATGATCAGTCCACGAGAGCGGGTGAGCGTACTTCTTCGACCTCGTCGACCTCGGGCTCCTCGCCGTGCGGACGTACTCCTCCCTCACCCGTGACAGGAGGAACACCTCGTCGTCCATCGAGAGGCCGAAGAGAACGGCGAACGTCATCATCGGCACGAACGAGACGATCGGGACCGGTCCCTCCAGGCCGACGAGGCCGGCACCCCAGCCCCACTGGTAGACCATCACGAGAACGCGTAGGCCGCGCCGATGCCGAGCAGGTTGAGGAGCGCCGCCTCCAGGGCCACCACGACCGACCGGACGACGACGGTCAACAGCAGGAACGACAGAGCGACCACGGCGATGAGGAGACATGGCAGACGGTCGGCGACGCGGTTGCCGAGCCCGGCCGAGTTGGCGGTCTGACCACCGACGTGGGCGCCGGCAGGGCTGTCGCCGAGCAGTTCGGGGAAGATCTCCGACCGCAACCGGGTCACGGTCTCGAAGCTCTGGCACCCTCTCCGTCACGTCGCGACGGCGGCAGTCTGGTAGGACCGGTCCGTGCCGATCCGCAATGTGTTCGCCTACGCCAAGGAACTGGAAGCCGAGATCGAGAACATCGATGTCGACGATCTGAAGCGCGAGCTGGACTCCGGCGACGATCTCCTTCTCGTCGACATCCGCGAGATCCAAGAACGCGTCGACCTGGGAACGATTCCAGGCTCCAAACACGCTCCACGCGGCATGCTCGAGTTCTGGGCCGACCCGGCCAGCCCGTACTACCGCGAGTGGTTCACCGAGGGACGCCGAACGATCCTCTTCTGTGCCGGCGGGGGACGTTCGGTGTACGCCACCAAGGCGCTCAACGAGATGGGCTTCACCAACGTGGCCAACTTCTCTCCCGGCTTCGGCGGCTGGGCCAAGGCCGGCGAGGACGTCGAGGACATCAGTGCCACCAGCCGCTGGGTCCGGCGGGGCGAGTAGCGGCGATCAGGGAGAGTCGGGCATCGGGATCACGGTCATCGACTGGCTCGCCGTTGCGAGCAGCACTCCCGCCTCGTTCCACATCATCGATGAACTCTTGGCGAAGCCGTTGCCCACGAACTCGACGCGGTTGTCCAGCAACACCCAGTCGGTTCCGGCCGGAATCGGCTCGGCGTAACGGATCGTGTTGTCGAGGCTCGTGATTCCGACGACCTGCCCCAGGGCGTTGCCCACCGCCGACGGACCGAAGTCGGCGACGATGGCCAGCATCGCCGCGTCGGGCGTGACCTCTGGCATCCGGGCCCAGAGGAGCGTCTGGTTGTCGCCGCTGGGAGTTCCCACGCCGGTGAACCCGAACATGCCGCGGGCGATGCGCACCTCGGTGTGGTGGTGGATCGACGGCTGCTCGAAACGGCGGCCGACGTCAGAACACTCGCCGGGGGCAGCCACCCTCGGCGACGAGTCCCATCGGCCCCGGTAGAGCTCGTCCTGGGTGCCTGCCGCGCCGAGGACGGTGATGATCTCCTTGGCTCCGTGATGGCCACTCAC
>CBFCWZ010000449.1:0-1606 GCA_965601935.1 uncultured Ilumatobacteraceae bacterium | reverse complement strand
GGGATGTCGATGACCAGGCTCTGCTGCTGACCGTGGCTCTCGGCGGTCTGGGCGTCGACGTGGCCGATCGAGGCGGTCCCGCTCCCGCCGTAGCCCTCGGCGTCGGAGTTGAGCACCTCGACCCACGCGCCCGCCAGCGGGACACCGATCCGGTAGTGGTACTGCGGGCTCGGCGTCGCGTTCACGATCACGAGGACCGGACGGCCCTCGCCGCTCGGGTCGTAGCGGATCCAGGCGAACACGCTGCGCGACGCATCGTGGGCCTCGATCCAGTACATGCCGACCCCGTGCTCGTTCGGGTGGTCACCGCGCGCCAGCGCCGGCTCGTTCCGGTACACCGCATTGAGATCGGCGATCAGCTTGCGGACCCCGTCGTGCATCGGGATGTCGTGCAGCGCCCAGTCGAGCGTGCCGTCGTGGTTCCACTCCGCGCGCGTCGCGAGCTCGCAACCCATGAACAGCAGTTTCTTGCCCGGCTGGAACCACTGCATCGCGAACAGCAGGCGCAGGTTGGCGAACTGCTGCCAGTCGTCGCCCGGCATCTTCTGGAGCAGCGAGCCCTTGCCGTGCACCACCTCGTCGTGGCTGAGCGGCAGCACGTAGTTCTCGCTGCCCATGTAGACCGACCGGAACGTGATGTCGCCGTGGTGCCACTGGCGGTGGATCGGGTCGCGCTGCATGTACTGCAAGGTGTCGTGCATCCACCCCATGTCCCACTTGCCGCCGAAGCCGAGCCCGCCCAGATACGTCGGCCGGCTCACGCTCGGCCACGCGGTCGACTCCTCGGCGTGGGTGACGACGTCGGGGTACTCGCCGTACACCGCCTCGTTGAAGGTCCGCAGGAAGTCGATCGCGTCGAGGTTCTCGCGGCCGCCGAACCGGTTCGGGATCCACTCGCCCTCGTTGCGCGAGTAGTCGAGGTACAGCATCGAGGCGACGGCGTCGACCCGCAGCCCGTCGACGTGGTAGCGGTCGAGCCAGCACATCGCGCTCGACAGCAGGAACGCCCGCACCTCGTTGCGGCCGTAGTTGAAGATCGCCGAGTTCCAGTCGGGGTGGTAGCCCTGGCGCGGGTCGGCGTGCTCGTACAGGTGGGTCCCGTCGAACTCGTAGAGGCCGTGGGCGTCGGTGGGGAAGTGCGACGGCACCCAGTCGAGGATGACCCCGACGTCGCGCTGGTGCAGCCGGTCGATCATCGCCATCAGGTCGGTCGGCGTGCCGTACCGGAACGTCGGCGCGAAGTAGCCGGTGGTCTGGTACCCCCACGACCCGTAGAACGGGTGCTCCATGATCGGGAGCAGCTCGACGTGGGTGAAGCCGTGGGCGACGCAGTGGTCGGCGATCGGATCGGCGAGATCCCGGTAGTTCGGGAAGCGCTTGCCCTCGAGCATCGTGCGGCCCCACGACCCGAGGTGCATCTCGTAGATCGACATCGGCGCGTCGAGCGCCTGGCGCTCACCGCGTGACGCCATCCAGTCGGCGTCGCCCCAGTCGTGGTCGAGATCGGGGATCCACGAGTCGGTCGAGGGTGCCTCGTGCTGCGCGGCGGCGACCGGATCGGACTTGTCGAACCGGTGCCCATGGTATGTCGTGATCCGGTAGCGGT
>CBFCWZ010000448.1:0-1615 GCA_965601935.1 uncultured Ilumatobacteraceae bacterium | reverse complement strand
CGGTCGTGGCGATCGCCGCAGCCAGGGCTGCCTTCGGGACCTCGTCGGAGAAGTTCGACCCGAGCGTGGTCGTGCCCACGTCGGCACCACCGGTGTCGCCACCCGATGCCTCGGTGTCGGCGGGCGCCTCGGTGTCGCCACCCGATGCTTCGGTGTCGGCAGGCGCCTCGGTGTCGGCGGAATCATCGTCGTCGTCGCCGCAGGCGGCGAGGAAGGCGGCGCCACCCACGGCGGCGGCACCTCCGAACAGCAGTTGACGACGGTTGAGTGCGACGTTCCTCTTCGAGGGATCCAACATCTCTTCGGGCGTTCCAGTCATTACTCCCCCTTCAGGAATGTGACAGGTTCCGTACACGCGATGTTCACGGACGGGATTTGTTTGGGATGAACCCAATTTCGCACTTCACTTGCCCAAGGTCAAGAGATTTCGTGCGATTCTTGCGCAGTTCGAACAGGAATCTGGTTCGAAGTGGTGGAGTAGCGAGAGATTTTGTGCGGTTCTGTTGACAGTGGCCTCGTATTCCGTCACTGTTCACTACGTGAGCAAGCGCGGCAGGCCCTCGTTGGCACGACAGCGTCACGAGACCATCGTGAGCCAGCTGCGTCGCGTCGGCTCGGCCCGCGTCTCCGATCTGGCCGAGCTCCTCGACGTCAGCGAGATGACCATTCGCCGCGACCTCGACGCGCTCGACGAGGCCGGCCTGGTGGTCAAGGTGCACGGAGGCGCGACCGCCCGCTTCGAGCACCGGGCCGAGGAGCCCGGCTTCGAGGCCAAGCTGCTCCTCAACACCGCCGAGAAGATCTCCGTCGCCAATGCCGCCGCCGTGCTCACCGGACCGGGCGCCGCGATCGGCATCACGGCCGGCACCACAACCGTGCGCCTCGCCACCGAGTTGGTGACGGTCCCCGAACTCACGGTCGTCACCAACAGCATTCCCGTCGCCGACGTGTTCCACGACAACCCGCGACCCGACCGCACCGTGATCCTCGTCGGCGGCGAGCGCACCCCCAGCGACGCCCTCGTCGGGCCCGTCGCGGTCGCCTCACTCGGTGCCTTTCACCTCGACATGGTGTTCATGGGGGTTCACGGCATCCACGAACGCTCGGGGTTCACCACGCCGAACCTGCTCGAGGCCGACACCAACAAGGCCTTCGTCGAGAGCACCGACGAACTGGTCGTCATGGCCGACCACACGAAGTGGGGCCTCACCGGGCTCGCCACGATCGCCCGACTCGACGATGCGGCAGTCTGCATCATCGACGACGGCCTGAGCGACCATGCCGCCGACGTGCTCACCTCGCGTGTCGGCCGTCTCATCCTCACCAACCCCGACGCGTTCCTCGGCCCGAGGAACGCGTCCACCAACCTCACCGACCACACCACCGACGACACGAGGAGTGCCTGATGGCCACCGTCGACTTCCAACGTGCCACCCGCATCTATCCCGGCCTCGACCACCCAGCGGTCAACGCCCTCCAGCTCGAGATCGAGGACGGTGAGTTCCTCGTCCTGGTCGGTCCGTCGGGCTGTGGCAAATCCACGACCCTGCGCATGCTCGCGGGCCTCGAGCCGATCGACCAGGGCAAGGTGATGATCGGGGACCGCGACGTCACC
>CBFCWZ010000447.1:0-1629 GCA_965601935.1 uncultured Ilumatobacteraceae bacterium | reverse complement strand
AGGTCGTCGCCGAGCGAGCCCTTGAACTCCTCCGCGGCCGCCGCCACCTTGCCGGTAAAGGCGGCCAACGCCCTCTCCATCTGGCCGTAGGTCTTCTTCCAGGGGCCCTCGAGCGACGCGTCCAGCTGCAGCGCCTCGCTCCGCACGGTCGCCATGGCGGCCGAGATCGCATCCCGCGCCGGCGCAGTCAGCTCCTCCTCCAACCCTCCGGCGAGTGCCCGGTCCAGGTCCAGATCCGGCGCCAACAACCCGTCGAGGCCCAGCCCCGTCGAGGCCAGCTTGTCGAGCTCTCGGCCACCCAGGACCAACGCCTGCGGTCGGGCCGTCACCGCCGGCGCGGAGATTCCCAGCACCCGGTAGATCGGCGCCACCTGCGGCGCGTACGAGACCTCGCCCGGTCCCAACACCAGGGCCGAGGTGCCGAGAATGGCGTCCTGGTTGTTGGCGTCGATTGTGCCGGGGTGGGGGTTGGCGATGTCGGTGAGGGGGAGCCCATCGGGATCGGTGATGACGATCATCACGTCGAGGGCTTCGGCGGCGAGTTGGATGATGGGGGTGGCGGCGGTGGTGTCGATGACCGCTTCTGTGTGGTGGCGTTGGCGCGGTTGTTCGTCTGTGGGTGGTGTTGGTGCGGTCAGAAGCGATGGGAACTGTTGGGTGATCTGGTCGGTGGGGAACCGCCATTGGCGGCCGACTTTGATGGCGGGGAGGCGTCCGTCGGCGGCCATCCGGTAGATGGTGGAGCGGTCGATGCCGAGCAGTCTGGCGACCTGCGATGTGGTGAGCAGCCGACTGGTCGTGCCATCCGTTTCGTGTGCTGCGGTGGTTGGGTGACTGGTGGTCATCGCGGGGTTCTCCGGTTGAGTGGTGTTGTGCTGTTGACTCACAGCTCCGCCCTATAGACCTGGCCCGCATGGGTTCGGGGGGGCGGCGTGGTGTGTCGGGCGCGGAGTCCGTTGAGTACGGCGATGATCTCGGAGACTTCGTGGACGAGGACGGCGACGGCGATGGAGAGCCATCCGGTGACGGCGGCGGGTATCAGGGCGGCGAGCACCACGATGGAGAATGCGACGTTTTGGCGGCTGATGTGTCGGGTTTTGCGGCCGAGGGAGATGGCGTAGGGGATGGTGTGGAGGTTGTCGCCCATGAGGGCCACGTCGGCGGCTTCGATGGCGGCGTCGGTGCCGGCGGTACCCATGGCGATCCCAACGGTGGCGGTGGCGAGGGCGGGGGCGTCGTTGATGCCGTCACCGACCATCGCCACCGGACCGAGGCTGGTGTGTAGTTCGGTGATGGCGCGGCTCTTGTCGGCTGGTTTCAGTTCGGCCCGGACCTGGTCGATGCCGAGATGGTGGGCGATTGCGGCGGCGGTGCGGGGGTTGTCGCCGGTCAACATGACGACGTCGCTGATGCCGGTGTGGTGGAGGCTCTGGATGGCTTCGGGGGCTTCGGGGCGGTATTCGTCGCGCAGGGCGACCAGTCCCGCCGCCTGGTGGGCGTCTCCGACCAGGATCACTGTCTTGCCCTGCTGGCGCAGCTCCTCGACCATCTCGAGGTTGTCCCCGATGTCGGCCCCGAGGTCTGTGAACAGGGTGACGCTGCCCACGTAGAGGTCGTCTCCGTCGAGTC
>CBFCWZ010000446.1:0-1629 GCA_965601935.1 uncultured Ilumatobacteraceae bacterium | reverse complement strand
GTCGCAGGTCAGGTGGTGTGGCCGGAGAAGCGGACGCCGCTCAGGCGGGCCATGTCGTGGTGCCAGGTTGCGAGGTCGTGCGGGTTGAAGTGCGAGAGGTGATCGTGCCCGCAGGCCCGTGCCATCACCGACATCAGCTCGACGGACGCCTCGAAGAACCGGGCCAGTCGCCGGGCCGACGACTCGACGTCGAGGCGGGCGCGGAGTTCCGGCTTCTGGGTGGCGATGCCGGCCGGGCAGTTGTTGGTGTTGCACATCCGTGCTGCCACACAGCCGATGGCCTGCATCGCCGAGTTCGACAGGGCGATGCCGTCGGCGCCGAGTGCGAGCGCCTTGACGAAGTCGACGGGTACGCGCAGCCCTCCAGTGATGATGAGGGTGACGCGTCCGCTCGCTCCTGCCTCGTCGAGGAAGCGCCGGGCCCGGGCCAGGGCCGGGATCGTCGGGACGCTGATGTGGTCGCGGAAGATCTCGGGTGCCGCACCGGTTCCGCCGCCGCGGCCGTCGAGGATGACGTAGTCGGCGCCGGCTTCGAGGGCGAACCCGATGTCGGCCTCGATGTGGTTGGCGCTCAACTTCATCCCGATCGGGACGCCGCCCGACACCTCACGCACGCGGTCGCCGAAGCGGCGGAAGTCGCTGGCGGTGTGGAGGTCGGTGAACGTGGGCGGGGAGATCGCCGGCTCGCCACTCGGGATGCCGCGGACCTGCGAGATCTTGCCGATGTTCTTCGAGCCGGGGAGGTGCCCGCCCGTGCCGGTCTTGGCCCCCTGGCCTCCCTTGAAGTGGAAGGCCTGCACCGTCTCGAGGAGTTCCTCCCGGTAGCCGAACTCGGCACTGGCCAGTTCGTAGAGGTACCTGCTGTTCGCCGCCTGTTCCTCGGGCAGCATGCCGCCTTCGCCGGAGCAGATGCCGGTGCCGGCCAGTTCGGCCCCGGTGGCCATGGCGACCTTGGCTTCCTCCGACAGCGCCCCGAAGCTCATGTCCGACACGAACAGGGGGATGTCGAGTCGGAGCGGCTTGTCCGCCTCGGGCCCGATGACCAGCTCGGTGCCGACCTCGACGTCCTCGAGGAGGGGTTTGGTCGCCATCTGGGCGGTCATGATCTGGATGTCGTCCCACTGCGGGAGCTCTGTGCGGGAGACGCCCATCGCCGTCATCGGCCCGTGGTGGCCGAGATTGGAGAGACCTTCTTCGGCGAGCTGGTGGATGAACGCCACGGTCGGCTCTTCGGGGGTGGCGCGTACGGGAGCCTTGCCGCCCGGTGTGACGGCCACTGGTGTCTCTGGTGCCGAGCCGCCGGTGGTTCCCACGAGTTCGGCGCCGAACTGGGCATGTGTCCCGTCGCAGAAGGGAGGGGTGCCGGTCCGCTTGCATGCGCACAGGTAGGCCTCGCCGGTCGAGTCGGCGGTGAAGCCGACCGGCCTGAATTCGGTCCCTGCATGTGACCCGTCGCAGAACGGCTGGTTCCCCGACTGTCCGCAGGCGCACCAGTGGTACTCCTCGCCGGCTTCGAGTTCGGTCGGCACCGGCCGGTTGTCGGCGATCACTGGGTCGTGCATGCAACCTCCATTTGTTTGCGCCCGCAATCTAACTCAACCTGCAACGCAAACCTGCAACAGGTGTCTG
>CBFCWZ010000445.1:0-1659 GCA_965601935.1 uncultured Ilumatobacteraceae bacterium | reverse complement strand
CCGGCTCGTCGGCGCCGTCGAATCGAACCGGAGTTGACGTCGGTGGGCACGATTCCTTCGTCCGCGGTCCTGGTGTACGACGGCAATTGAGGCTTCTGCCGCCGATCGGCCAGTTGGCTCGACACCCTTGACCGCCTCGGCCGGTTGGAACTGCTGCCCGCCTCCGATCCCGCGGTTTCGTCGGAGTGGGGTCTGACATCAGAGGAGACCGCGCAGTCGGCGTGGTGCGTGGCGCCGGGAATTCGCTTCAGCGGCGCCGCCGCGATCTGTTTGGCCCTGTCGGTGGCCTGGGGGTCCTCGTTCCCGCTGGTGTTGTGGCGGCTCCCGGGCTTCGGTCGCGTCGCCGATGCCGTGTACGCCTGGGTCGCCCGCAACCGGCATCGCCTCCCCTGACCCGTCCGGGGTCAGAAGCCGATGATGTCGCGTTGGCTGACGGTGAGGACGATCTCGTCGTCGGCGATGTCGACCTGGTCGATGAAGCCCTCACCTGATGACGAAGTGCCACCGTCCTCGGTGTGAGTGGTGACCCAGCGGGTGACGTCGAGCCAGATGGCGTCGGGATCGTTGGGGATCAGTTCTGCGGTGACCCGGTCGAAGCCGGCGCCCGCTTCGATGGCAACCTCGGTGACGGCGCCGGTCGTGGCATCGACCCGCAGCAGGGGACGGTTGTCGCGGTGGTCCATGATCCAGAGTGAGCCGTCGAGGTACTGCAACTGTGGCTGGCTCAGCCCGGTGGAGCCGGCGGATTCGTCGCCCGGGAGCCATTCGCCGACGGCCTCGCCGAGCGGCCAGACATCGGCGATCTGCCGCGTCGCCAGATCGAACCGCACGACGCCGCCGGCCAGCACGTTCACCGGGTCGGTGCCGGCGAAGGTCGACACGTTCTGGTTGAACACCCACCACAGGCTGCCGTCACCCTCGACCATCTCCTCGGCGGCCACCGACAGGCGTACTGCGTCGGCGAGGATCTGGACCGTCTCCGGTTCGAGGGGCCGGTCGTTCTCGACCACCATGAACATCTCGGCGGCCTCGGTGCCGACCTCCGTCGCCAGCGTCGGCTCGGGGACGTCGAGGCAGCCGGCCAGCAGGGGAGTGACCTCCCCTGTCGCCGGGTCGATCGCCACCGGCCACTGGACGCTCACGGCCATGAGCCCTCCCGCCGAGTCGAGGAACGGGCTCCGCACGCTCGCCTCACACTCGCTGTCCTCCGCCGACGCCTGCTGGACCACTCCGGTGTGCGCGATGATCTCCTCGCCCGAGCCGACGTCGTAGCTGGTGTAGGTGATGAGGTTCGGGTCCGACTCGGCGAACGGATGCGACATCACCCAGACCGTGTCCTCGTCGGCACCGAGGATCTCGTAGGAGGTGAGGTCGGCGGCCTCGTCGTCGGTCCGGTCGATCCCCAGCGAGGTCACCAGACGTCCCTCGCCGGTGGTGCGGTCGAACGCGGCGACCCCCACATCGTGGGAGTACTGCTGGCCCTCCAGGGGCGTGTAGGTGAGCGTGTAGGCCGTCGAGCCGTCGAGGGCGAGGATCGGCTGGCGCTCCCGGTCGGTGTAGCCCAGCCCCTCGATCGTGAGCTCGCGGTGGTCGCCCGTCCGGCGCGCCACGTCGAACAGCCCGAACTCGACGCTGAGCAACGACACCAGCACCCCCTCG
>CBFCWZ010000444.1:0-1670 GCA_965601935.1 uncultured Ilumatobacteraceae bacterium | reverse complement strand
CCCGTGTTCCGCAGTTGATGGGCACATGGGGCGGGTGTGAGACGCGAAACCCCTGCTAGCGGGTCTGTGGGGGTGTCAGATGGCGCCGAAAGCGTGGGCACACGATTGTGAGGTGATCGTTGTGGGTGGCTGGGCGGTGCCGCGAGTGTGGTGGGCATGTATCTGCGGACGACGCAACGCAAGAACCGTGACGGCAGCGTCGTGCGCTACATCCAGCTGGCCCACAATCATCGCAAGGACGGGGTGACCCAGGCCGAGGTGCTTGTCAACCTGGGTCGCGAGGACCGTCTCGATCGTGAAGGGCTGCGCCGCCTGGTGGCCTCGATCAACCGCTATCTCGGTGACATCGACGACACCGGCGATGTGCGGATGGAGGTGGGTGACGCGTTGACCGTGGTCGGCTCGCGGCCGATGGGCACGGCGTGGCTGTTGGACGGGCTGTGGTCGCAGCTTGGAGTCGACCAGGCGCTGGGCAAGGTGCTCGGGTCTCGCCGGTTCAGGACCGATCTGGAGCGGGTGTTGTTCGCGTTGGTGGCGAACCGGGCCATCGACCCGTCCTCCAAGCTCGCCGCGGCGGAGTGGGCCTCCCACGACGTTGCCATCACCGGGCTCGATGTGATGGATGAGGATCAGGCGTATCGAGGAATGGACCTGCTGGTGGAGGCCGACACCGACGCCGAGGTGCAAGAAGCGGTGTTCTTCGCCGTCGCCGATCTCCTCAACTTGGAGGTGGATCTACTCTTCTTCGACACGACCTCCACCTACTTCGAAACCGACGACATCGACGAGTTCCGTCGGCATGGCAAGTCGAAAGACTCCCGTCCGGATCTTCCCCAGATCGTGATCGGCCTGGCCGTGACGAGGGAGGGGATCCCGGTGCGGTGTTGGGTATGGCCGGGCAACGCCAACGACAACTCGATCCTCCCCGACGTCAAGGACGACCTGCGCGGCTGGCGGCTGGGCCGGGTCGTCACCGTCGTCGACCGCGGCTTCTCCAGCGAGGCGAACTTGGACTACCTGCGCCGGGCTGGTGGCCATTGGATCGCCGGGGAGAAGATGCGCGACGGGGGCGCCGACGTCGAGGCGGTCCTGTCCCGGCCCGGCCGCTACAAGACCGTCCGGGACAACCTGCGCGTCAAGGAGGTGCGCCTCGACGATGACGAGGCCGGCAAGCGGTGGATCATCTGCCACAACCCCTACGAGGCCGAACGCGACCGGGCGAACCGTGACGCTGCACTCGCCCGCATCACCGACGAGTTGGACCGCATCTCGGCGGCCCGCGAACGCGACCGCAAGCGTCGCCGCGACGACGAGCGGCACGTGAAAGCCGAATGCGCCCTACGGGATCACGCCTCACTGGGGCGTTGGGTGCGCCAATTGAAGTCCGGGCGGCTGCGCATCGACGCGGCCAAGGTTCGTGCCGAGCAACGACTCGACGGCAAGTTCCTGCTGTCGACGTCGGATCCGGATCTGTCCGCCGAAGATGTCGCGCTCGGCTACAAGAACCTGCTGGAGGCCGAACGAGGGTTCCGGGACATGAAGTCCACCCTCGACCTGCGCCCCGTGTTCCACCGGATCGAGCCCCGCATCCGTGCTCACGTGCTGTTGTGCTGGCTGGCGCTGTTGTTGATCCGTGTCGCTGAACGACGCACCGGGCTCACCTGGCGGCG
>CBFCWZ010000443.1:0-1670 GCA_965601935.1 uncultured Ilumatobacteraceae bacterium | reverse complement strand
GGCACGCCGTCGTGGCGTGGCCGACCCCCGTCGTCAGTCGGTCACTCGGCGTCGCCGAGGTCGTGGTCGTGGTCGTGGTCGTGGTCGGGTGACAGCCCGCCGCCACCTTCGAGGAACGTGCCCTGCGGCCCGTCGAGTTCTACGGCGTCTGGGGTCACGCCGCCCGGATCGATGCCCGGGACGCCGTTGACAGCCTCGGTCGTCGCAGCGAGGTTGAATACGGCGTAGGCGACCGCGTCGATGTTCGTCTCCAGCGCCTCGACGCTCACGTTGTCGATGGTGTCGCAGGCGAGGTGGTAGCACGGATCGAACTGGTCACCCGCGGTGCCGCCCCAGATCGCCGCCTGTTCGTCGGTCTTGATCACTTCGGCCCCGGTGAACAGGCCGCTCGCCGGGATGTCGAGCTGGATGAACACCTGGTAGTCGGAGCGACCGGAGAACTCGGTGTCCTCGTAGGGAACCGACTCGATGCTGTAGTACGCCTCGAACAGGTCCTCCAGCTCCTCGGACCCCTCTGGGATCGGGACTCCTGGGGGCGCCGGGAACGTGGACTCGTCGGCGTCGTACACGCCGTAGATGTAGTTCGGCGAGGCGATCATGTCGAAGTTGATGTAGGCGGCGATCTTCTCGACCTCTTCGGGCGTGTTGAGCAGACCGAACTCCGCGTTCGTGAAGTACTCGAACGAGCCGATCAGACCCGACTCCTCCGCACCCCACCAGGCGAAGCGCAAGGTGTTCTGGGGCACGTACTTCTTGTTGTGCGCCATCTCCAGCGCGATCGCCAGGATCGCCGCCGAACCGCTGCCGTTGTCCTGGATACCGGGACCGGCGGGAACGCTGTCGAGGTGCGCACCGGCCATCACCACGTTGTCCGGGTTGACACCCGGCAGGTCGGCGATGATGTTCTCGGTGGGCTCGATCGAACTCTCGGTCTCGGCCGCGAGGTCGACCACCGTCGCCGTGAGCAACGACACGCCGTCGTCGTACGACGTGTCGAGGACGGGAATCGTGACGACTCCGATCGCGTCTTCGCCGAGGGTGCCTTCGAGCTTGACCTTGCGCGCCTCGGTGTTGCCCTGGTTGAAGATCACGACGCCTTCGGCGCCCGCAGTCTGGGCGTTGACCGCCTTGTCGAAGAACGAGCAGGCACCGCGCTGGATCAGCGCGATGTCGTTCGGACCCGAGAAGTCGAGACCGGTGAAGTCGTCGGCGGTGCATCCCGAGGTCGAGGTGTTGCCGAGACCGAGGTCGAGATCGACGGGAATCACGTTCCCGCCGGCGACCACGCCCGAGCCGGAGTACGCCATCGTGTCGGCCCGCCCATCGGACCCGAGGTCGTCGCCGTCGCGCACCAGCGAGCTGGAGATCTCCGCGTAGGTGGCGAACTCGAAGACCTGCAGTTCGACGTCGAATCCGGCGTCGTCGAGCAGGCCGGCGATGTAGTCGACCGACTGGTCGTAGCCCTCGCTACCGCTCACCCTGGTGCCGCCGTTGGCGTCGGCAATGTCCTGCAACACTTCCAGGTGCTCGAATGCGTCGTCGGCATTCACGCACTCGAGCAACTTGTCGATGCGGTTCAGGTTGCGGTTCTCGCAGCCCGAGTCGGACGGCTCCGCGTTCGCCGACAGCGGAATCGCTGCAGCAGCCACCAAGGACACTGCCGCTGCTGC
>CBFCWZ010000442.1:0-1695 GCA_965601935.1 uncultured Ilumatobacteraceae bacterium | reverse complement strand
CTGGAACTCGTATCCCGCTTCGTTGCAGACCGCCTCGGCGCCCGCCACGACGCCCGAGAAGTACCACCCGTTCAGGGTCGGCACCGCCACCGTGATCGTCCGGGTGCGCCCGGCAGCGAGGCGTGTCGCACCGGGGTGCGGGCTGTACTTCAGTTCGGTGGCCACCTCGGTGACACGGGCCCGGGTCGTGCTGGCGACGTTGGGCAACCCGCGTAGTGCCCGGCTCACCGTGGCCACCGACACACCTGCGCGTTGGGCCACGTCCTCGATGGTCGCTCGTCGTGGAGGTGGGTTCGTGGTCGTGGACACGGGTAAAGCCTCCCGAGTCGACTGTAAGCGCTTACACGCTCCATGGCCAGACCCATCGGTGTGACGGTGCACGGAGTCCACCCCGGGCGGGCGGTGTACGGTCGGCGAGGTGCCTGAACCCGCCGATGCAGAACGCGCCCGCGCCGACCAGGTCCGTGGGCTGATCGACCTGACCGACCTCGCCGACGACCATTCCCCGGACGGCATCGCCTCTCTGTGTGAACGGGCGGGGGAACACCGCACCGCGGCGGTGTGCGTGTGGCCGGAGTTCGTGGCTCGCTGCGTCGAATCGCTGGAGGGGTCGGGTGTGCGAGTCGCAACGGTCGTGAACTTCCCCAGCGGTGCCGAGCCGGTCGGCGAGGTCGTGGGCATGACCGAGCAGGCGGTCGCCGACGGAGCCGACGACATCGACGTGGTCCTGCCGTACGCGGCCTTCGCGGGGGGCGACGACGCAGGAGCGCGGGAACTGCTCGCCGCCGTCCGTGCCGTGGTCCCTGCCTCGAAGGTGCTGAAGGTCATCCTCGAAACCGGCGAACTGGAGTCGCCCGATCTCGTCGCGGCGGCCTCGAAGCTGGCGATCGGTGCGGGGGCCGATTTCATCAAGACCTCCACCGGCAAGACACCCGTCGGGGCAACACCCGAAGCCGCCCACCTCATGTTGCTGGCGATCGCCGAGGCCGGTCGGCAGGTGGGGCTCAAGCCCTCGGGCGGGATCCGCACGGTGGAGGAGGCCGGCCTCTACCTCGACCTCGCAGCGGAGGTGATGGGAGCCGAGTGGGCCGCTCCGGAGACGTTCCGGTTCGGCGCCAGTGGGCTGCTCGACGACGTACTTCGAGTCCTCGGTGAGGGCGGCGACGAACCGTCGACCAGTTCGTACTGACGCGCCCTCGGGAGGATTCGAACCTCCGCACACGGCTTCGGAGGCCGATGCTCTATCCCCTGAGCTACGAGGGCTGGGGACGATGGAGACTATCGGGGAGGGGCGGGAGTGCCGCGTCCGTGTGGGACCTAGGTCCTTGCCAGGAATCTCCACGTACCACCAGACTGGCCGCAGCAACGGAAACGAACCGCGGCGTCAGTCGCGGAGACTAGGTTGCGACACCAATAACAACCCTGCGTCGCTTCCACACGGCGCCGGACCTCCCAGAGGGGGAACCAGACCATGCGAATGCGAACACGGCTCATCGCCGGACTCGCCGCTGTCGCCCTCGTCGCCGCCGCGTGCGGCGACGATGACGACGACGCGACGTCCACAGAGGCGCCTGCCGAAACCGAGGCAACTACCGACGAAGAAGCCACCGAAGAGGAAGCCGCGACCGAGGAAGAAGCCGCCGAAGAGGAAGCCGCGACCGAGGAAGAAGCCGCCGAAGAGGAAGCCGCGACCGA
>CBFCWZ010000441.1:0-1746 GCA_965601935.1 uncultured Ilumatobacteraceae bacterium | reverse complement strand
TTCGTCTCATGTGCGGCGGGCGACGACGAGCGCGGTCATCTCGTCGCGCGGTGGGGTGGTGGTCACCTCGGTCCACCCGCGCGCCGCCGGCAGGTCACCGATCTCGCCGGTCGTGCTCGAACGGTGTGCAGCGCCCACGAACCGAGGTCGCCGTCTCCGACGTCGGTGAGCGTTCGAGGGGCGCCGGCGAGGTCCATTGGGGCAGTATGGCGCGCATGAAGGCAGCGCTCTCGAAGGAAGTCGGTGGACCGGAGTCCCTGGTCATCGAGGAGGTTCCCGATCTCCAGGCCGGGCCCGGCAACGTCGTGGTCGACATCAAGGCGTGCGGTGTCAACTTCCCCGACGCGCTGATGCTCCGCGACATGTACCAGTTCAAGCCCCCCCGCCCATTCGCTCCCGGCGGTGAGATCGCCGGCATCGTCGACCACGTCGGCGAGGGTGTCGACGCCTGGAAGCCCGGCGACCGTGTGGTCGCCGTGTGCGGCAACGGCGGCATGGCGGAGCAGATCGAGATCCCGGCCCCGGGCCTGCTCCCGGTGCCCGAGGACGTGCCCCTCGACGAGGCCGGCGCCTTCCTCCTCACCTACGGCACCAGCCTCTATGCCCTGAAGGACCGGGCCAAGGTCCAGTCGGGCGAGTCACTCCTCGTGCTCGGTGCCGCGGGCGGCGTCGGTCTCTCGGCCGTCCAGCTCGGCGCGGCGATGGGGATGGAGGTCGTCGCCGCCTGCTCCAGCCAGGACAAGGTCGACCTCTGCCTCGAACACGGCGCCTCCAAGGGCATCGTCTACCCCCGTGGCCCGCTCGACCGCGATCAGCAGAAGCAGCTGTCCAACGACATCAAGGAGGCGGGCGGCGGGGGAGTCGACGTCGTCTACGACGCGGTCGGGGGCGACTACGCCGAACCCGCGGTGCGGGCCATGAACTGGGAGGGCCGATTCCTCGTGATCGGCTTCCCTGCCGGCATTCCCCGGCTCCCCCTCAACCTCACCCTGCTGAAGAACTGCCAGATCGTCGGCGTGTTCTGGGGCGCGTTCACCGCCCGCCAGCCCGACGACAACGCCGCCAACGTCAGCCAGCTCTTCCAGATGTACGCCGACCGCCAGATCAAGCCCTACGTGTCGTCGAGGTACCCCCTCGACCGGGCCGGCGAGGCCATCGCCGAACTCGAGAACCGTCGGGCCAAGGGCAAGGTCGTCGTCACCGTCTGAGGTTCACGTGAACGCAGCTCGCGCGACCCCGGCGGGTCACGAGTGCGTCAACGGCCGCTGAGGGTCTGGACGGTCCACTCCAGGAGGTAGCTGAGGTAGCCGTAGAGCTGTTGGCCGCTGCCTTCGGACAGATCGATCTGCTCGGCGGTTTCGTCGTCGTCGATGCCGAGCATCGTGCCCAGGACGACGCGGATGGCGTTGAGGGACTGCATCCAGCGGAGGGTCTCGCCTTCGGTCATCGGCTCACCCGCGGAGCGGTCGAGGAGTTCCCTGACGATCTCGATGTTGGCGCTCCGGCTCGTGACCAGCTCCTCGCGCATGAGGCGCTGGTACTCGGCTTCGGCTTCGTCGTCGTCGGGGTAGGCGACCGGGAAGAGGCGGGAGAGATAGGGGTGGCCGTCCTCCTGGAGGAGCGACTCGAGTTCCCCCATGAGCTGGCGGAGGAGGTCTCGCTCGTCGTCGGTGAGGTTCAGCACGTAGCCGTTGTCGGTGCCCCGGATCGGGCGCTGAGGCTGGGGCATTACTCGCTGGCCACCGC
>CBFCWZ010000440.1:0-1778 GCA_965601935.1 uncultured Ilumatobacteraceae bacterium | reverse complement strand
GCCCGAGGATCGGCCCCAGGCGCGCCGAGCGAGCGTCCTCCACTCCCCGAGACCCTCCCAGGTGGGCACGTCCGGATCGTGGAACCAGCGGACGTGGCCGCCGTAGAGTTCGATCTGGTCGATCGTCTGCGGAGCGCCCACGCCACGCAACTCGTCCGGCCGGTCGGCGGTGAGGACCAGCATCGGGACCTCGGAAAGGCCGGCTTCGACCACGGCCGGATAGAAGTTGGCTGCGGCGGTGCCGCTCGTGCAGATGAGCAGGGCGGGAGGACGGCGGGCGAAGTCGGGTGCACCGGGCGTGGCGAGACCGAGCGCCACGAACGCGGCGACCCGCTCGTCGTGCACCAGGTGGACGTCGAGTTCGGGGCGATCGGCCACGGCGACGGCGATCGGCGTCGAGCGGGAGCCAGGGGCGACCACGGCGTGGCGCACACCGAGCCGGATCCACTCGTCGACGAGCGTCGCGACGAACGTGGCCTGCACATCGGGGGCGGTGGGGGTGTCGCCGACCATCAGCGGGCACGATACGGGGCGTACCCTGCAGTGCGTGACCACCGAGCGCCCGACCGTCCCGATCCAGGTCTATTCCGACGTGGTGTGCCCCTGGTGCTACATCGGGAAGCGTCGCTTCGCGAAGGGGCTCGAGATGGTGCAGGAGGAGTACGACGTCGACTTCGAGATCAGCTACCGCCCCCACCAACTGGACCCCACTGCCACTCCGGGCAAGGTGCAGCCGGTGGCCGAGGCGTACGCCAAGAAGTTCGGCGGGCCCGAGCGGGCGCAACAGATCCTCTCTCACGTCACGGAGACGGCCGCCGAGGTCGGGGTCGAGTTCAACATGGACAAGGCCCAGCGGGCCAACACGCTCCTCGCTCACCGGCTGTTGTGGCTGGCCGACCAGCCCGACTCGCCGGTCTCCCAGGAGGTCCTCAAGGAACGCCTGCTCAAGGCCTACTTCACCGACGGGCTGAACATCGGCGACCCCGACACACTCTCCGAGTGTGCGGCCGAGGTCGGGTTCGACCGGGAGGAGGTCCGTGCCTTTCTCGACTCCGGAGGCGGGCTCGACGAGGTCCGCCGGCAGCTCGAAGAGGGCTACCAGATGGGCATCACCGCAGTGCCGACCTATGTCGTGAGCGAGCAGTGGGCGATCCCCGGCGCTCAGGAGCCCGAGACCTTCGCCCGCGTGCTCGGCAAGCTGGCGGCACAGGCCGTCGGCGCCGCCGAATGACCCGCCGGCTGATCCTCGCCCACGGCTTCACCCAGACCGGCCGCTCATGGGCCACCGTCACCGAGGCGCTCGCCGCCCGACTCCCCGGCGCCGAGTTCCTCGCCGTCGATCTTCCCGGCCACGGTGACGCCGCCCACGTCCGGGCCGACCTCTGGGGCTCGGCCGACCATCTGACGATTGCCGGTGGACACGGCGTCTACGTGGGCTATTCGATGGGTGGTCGGGTTGCGCTGCACGCCGCTCTGCGCCACCCGGAGGTGGTGCGCGGGCTCGTACTGATCGGAGCGACGGCGGGGATCGACGCAGCCGACGAACGGGACGCACGCCGCGATGCCGACGAGACGCTGGCGGAGCGGTTGGAGGCGATCGGTGTGGAGGCCTTCGTCGACCAGTGGTTGACGAACGCGCTGTTCGCCGGTCTCACCCCGGAGTCATCGTTCCGCGACGACCGACTGCGCAACACCGTCGACGGGCTCGCATCCAGCCTGCGGATGGCCGGAACGGGCACCCAGACCCCGCTGTGGGATCGCCTCGGGGAGATCGAGGC
>CBFCWZ010000439.1:0-1783 GCA_965601935.1 uncultured Ilumatobacteraceae bacterium | reverse complement strand
ACGACTCGGTGCGCACGACGAGAATTGTCCAGCCGAGCGAGATCAGGATCGTGGAGATGATGAGGGGGGAGTGCTTGCCACCGAGCACTTTCACCGAGTCGTCGGAGTTGCCCGATGCGTCGTACATGGCGGTGCCGTAGGTGGCGTTGACGTCGGCGATGGTTCGCATGCGGCTGTCCATCCGGAACAGGTTCCGCACCCAGCCGGCACGGAGGCTTCCTGCCCGTTGCCGGTCGAACTGGAAGAAGAGCAGGGCGGGGAACAGCGACAAGATGACGGTGTAGGTGATCTGGATGAGGCGCGACACCAGCCGGCTCTCCATCCCGTCCTTCACGTGCAGCCCGTCCGTCATCACGAGGAAGTCAGCGGTGTCGGTGGCGAAGAGGATGGTGGTGACCGGGAGCACGCCGCCGACGACGAGCACCATCACGAGGGTCAGCAGATGCTGGGCCTGGCGCGCGGTTTCGTTCCCGTCGGAGTACGACCCACCGATCCCGAAGGCGACGTCGCCCGCCTCGGTGGCGGTGGTCGCAGCATCCCGTTTCCGGCGCGTCTCCTGGAATGCCGCCACTGCGAGCACGAGGACGGTGACCACGGCCGTTCCCGTCACGAGGAAGAAGAATTCCGGGCGGGCGACCGTGCCATGGCTGAGGACGTCGTAGATCGCCACCCCGACGACGGCAATCAGCAACAGCCACACGAGGAGGATCAGCTTGTCGAACGTGGTGACCCGCTCGTCGTGACGGCGCAGGAAGATCTCGTGGCGTTGTCGGTGGCCCTTGAGCTGTTCTTCGAAGGGGCGGATCCGCGCCCCCTTCACCACCCGTTCGGCGAAGGGCGGGAGCAGGACCTCGCCGAACCGGGTGTCGGTCGGGTGGACGAGCCGGATCAGGTAGGGCGTGCGGTTGTGCAGGAGGTAGCGGCTTCCCGGAAGGATCTCGAATGACCGCGCGAAGGCGTCGTGCGGGTCCTCCTCGCGCCTGGCCTGCAGCCACCTGCGGTGCTCGGCCTGCCACTCCTCGCGTCGTTTCCTGCGGATCGGCCCGAGCGACCAGGGCTTCTTCGGCGGGAGGGCATCTTCGAACTCATGGGAGCTGAGCCCCGTTGTCGGAGCCCGCCCGGTCGTCGGCGCAGGCGTGGTCGGAGAGGTGCGGCCGGAGTGGCCGTTCGTGTCCGCCCCAGCAATGTCTGTCTCCGTCGTGGCCATGGTTCCCCCAACACCCCCAGCTCACCGATTTCAGCGAGGCCGAGCACGCCCCAACGTACAAAACCCCTGCTGACGCTGCCAGTGCGATCCGTCACTCGTCACCTGTCCGTCACGCGACCGACTCCGCCGGGCGGCGACTTCGTAGGCTGCACAGGTGGACCCGGGCACCCACACCGACGCCGGCGGCGAGACGAGGCGGCGACGTGTCGCCGTGGCCGGCGCCGTTGCCGGGGCGGCATTGATCATGCTGGTCGCCTCGGTGTTCAGCAGCAATGCCGAGGAGCCCGACCGGCTTACGTCACCGTCCTCTTCGGCGCCGCGGCCGACCGAGTCGACCGTCGAGGGGACGTCCACGAGCGTCGACAGCGCAGAGCAGCCCGTCAGTGCCGATGAGGAGCGGCCACCGTCCCGCTCCACCACGACCACGGAGGCAGCGGCATCGGGGCAAGATTCGAAGAGGAACAGGAAGAAGAGGGAGCCGCCGCCGACGCCCCCGCCCCAGGACGAGGATGCGCCCGCCGTGGTCGCTCGTCCCGTGCCGGAGGACCCGCCGCCTCCACCGCCCGACGCGCCACC
>CBFCWZ010000438.1:0-1793 GCA_965601935.1 uncultured Ilumatobacteraceae bacterium | reverse complement strand
GCTCCGGCTGAGCCTCGTGCACGACGTTCGCCAACTCGACACCTTCGACGAGGTGTTCGAGGCGGTGTTCGCGACCGACACGAGTCTCCTGCGCGACAAGAACCGCGATCGCGACCCGGTGGTGGGCCCACGCGACGGCGAGTGGGCACGACTGCCGCACACATCGGCCGGAGCCACCGCCGACTCTGCCGGCCTGCCGTGGATCACCCTCCCGTCGGTCTCCGGCGCCGACGACGCCGACGACAGCACGGCCGACGATCTGGTCCTGCCCGAACTGAGGCCCTCCGCCACCTCGGCCGACGCCGAGACCCCGTTCGATGCGCTCGACGACGAGCAACTCCGAGCAGTCGAACTCCTCCTCGACGAGAAGCTCCGGGCGTGGCCGACACGCCCGTCGCGTCGGCGGACGATCAGCCACCGCGGCCCGGTGAGCCTCCGCCACTCATTGCGACGGGCGCGGCGCTCGGGCGGTGAGATCACCTCGCTGGTCCGGACGTCGTCGACCGTTCAGCCACGGCGCATCGTCGCCCTGCTCGACGTGAGCGGCTCGATGGAGACCTACACCCGCGCCTACCTCCACCTCATCCGGCCGCTCGCCCAGCGGCACCGGGCAGAGGTGTTCGCACTCTCGACGACCCTCACCCGGATCACGCCGGCGGTTCGCCGACGTGACCCCGACGAGACCGTCGACGAACTGGCTGCCGCGGTGGGCGACCGGTTCGCCGGCACCCGTCTCGCATCCAGCCTGACCACGCTGTTGCGGCACCGCACCTGGAGCACATCGGTACGCGGCGCGGTGGTGCTCGTGTGTTCGGATGGATGGGACTCCGATCCCCCGGAGCAGATGGCCCGGGCCATGTCACGGCTCCAGCGGTCGTGCCACCGTGTCGTCTGGGTGAATCCGCGCTCCGCCGCGCCCGACTTCGCACCGACCACCGCCGGCATGTCGTCCGCGCTCCCCCACTGCGACGAGTTCCTCTCCGGTCACTCCTTGCGCGCGGTCGAGGACGTGGTCGCCGCACTCACAGCACCATGATGCTCCCCCACGACGGCGGACGCGGTGATCAGCCCACGCGGAACCCTCCACGTTGTCCCGAGGACGTCAGGAGTCGGTGTCGTTGGCGGCGATGAAGGCGCGGTAGACGTCGAGCAGTGACTGCTTCTGGGTGTCGGTGAGACGATCGTCGGTCTGGATCACCGACTCGGTGGAGGGACTGTCGTCGCCCTCGTCGGGAGTCAGCCCGAGGAAGCGGAGGAGGCGGTCGTTGGGCACGTTGAGCGCTTCGGAGAGACCGTTCAGCACTCGAAAGGAGGGCTCGTGCAGGCCCCGCTCCAACTGCGAGAGGTACGCGTCGGAGAGATCGGCCAGCCTGGCGAGCTCGCGCTGGGAGAGCTCGGCCAGGCGGCGCTGACTACGAATGAAGTCGCCGAGGGCGGCGACTCCGGTACGGCGTTCGGACGGGCCGTCGGCGGGACCTTCGTCCCGGGCGGGGTCGTCCACCGTCTCCGTCATTGCGGCCAGAGACTACGACGACCCGTCGAACCTACAGATGATCAGGCGTCCTTGACGGCCTCGTCGACCTTGGCGGCAGCCTTCTTGGCGGTTGCCTTGGTCTTCGCGGCAGCCTTCTTCGGAGCGCTCTTCTTGGCGGTTGCCTTCTTCGGAGCGGCCTTCTTCTTGGCCGCGGCAGCCTTCTTCGGGGCCTCCTCGGCGGCGCCGGTGACGCGGCCCTGAACGTCCTTGACGACCTTGGAGGTGCGGTCCTGGGTGTCCTTGGCGACCTTCTCGACCT
>CBFCWZ010000437.1:0-1794 GCA_965601935.1 uncultured Ilumatobacteraceae bacterium | reverse complement strand
TGGAGAGCCGGGGCAGACAGTGGCGGGGCGACGAGCTGATCATCGTGCGGCAGCGCCAACACGCGTTCGGCGCGGCCGTGTTGAGCGTGCTGGTCAACGTGTGCATCCTCAACTTCTTCGTCGAACACGTCGACGAGGTGGTGATCGACTCGTTCAGCATCTCGGTGCTCACGGCGATCCTGTTGACGGCGATGGTGTCGGCGCTCAGCCGGTTCGAGCATCGGGTCTCGCACTACTTCGGTCGGCACTCCGGCGTCGCCTGGAGGATCGCCGGGTTCCTCTCGGTGTGGGGGATCCTCTTCCTCGGCAAGTTCCTCATCCTCGAGGTGGTCGACCTCGTCTTCGGTGACCACGTCGAGCTCGGGCACCTGCTCGAGGTGATCCTGCTCGTCCTGGTGATCCTGATCGTGCAGCGGCTGATGGCCGCCTTCTACACCCGGCTGGGGCAGCGCTGGGGCGACGGGGAGGACGACCCGCCCACCCGCAGCCTGGCGACCTGAGCCCCCCGGGCACGGCCCCGGCACGGAGTCACCCGTTCACCGCCCCCGATCGGGCCCCGTACCGCGGAGTGCTCGCTCCAGTGGCACGCCCGCCCGCCATGGCCTAGAAATTGGGCATGGAAGCTCCCGACTACGTCCTCCACGAAGGCCTGAAGACCTGGGTGTCCGAGATGGTGGAACTCTGCACGCCCGAATCGGTCCACTGGTGCGACGGCTCCGACGAGGAGTACGACCGTCTCTGCCAAGAGCTGGTCGACGCCGGCACCTTCATCGAGCTGAACGAGGAGAAACGGCCCGGTAGCTTCCTGGCTCGCTCCGATCCGAGCGACGTGGCCCGGGTGGAGGACCGCACCTTCATCTGCGCCCGCACCGAGGACGACGCCGGCCCGACGAACAACTGGATGGATCCGGCCGAGATGCGCGAGATCCTCGGCGGGCTCTTCGCCGGCTCGATGGCCGGACGCACGATGTACGTGATCCCGTTCTCGATGGGCCCGCTCGGATCCGACATCGCCCAACTCGGCGTCGAGATCACCGACTCGGCCTACGTCGCCGTGAACATGAAGATCATGACCCGGATGGGGCGCGGGGCGGTGGAGGTGCTCGGCACCCATGGCGACTTCGTGCCGTGCATGCACACCGTGGGCGCCCCGCTGGCGCCGGGAGACAGCGACGTCCCGTGGCCCTGCAACCCGGACACCAAGTACATCGTCCACTTCCCCGAGACACGGGAGATCTGGTCGTACGGATCCGGGTACGGCGGCAACGCCCTGCTCGGCAAGAAGTGCCTCGCCCTGCGGATCGCGTCGACGATGGCCCGCGACGAGGGGTGGCTCGCCGAGCACATGCTGATCATGGGTGTCACCGACCCCGACGGCGACCGTACGTTCGTCGCCGCAGCCTTCCCGAGTGCCTGCGGCAAGACCAATTTCGCCATGCTCGTGCCGCCGCCGGCGTTCGCCGACGAGGGCTGGAAGGTGACCACCGTCGGCGACGACATCGCCTGGATCAAGCCGGGCCCGGACGGCAAGCTCTACGCCATCAACCCGGAGGCGGGCTACTTCGGCGTCGCCCCGGGCACCTCGTACGAGACGAACCCGTCGGCGATGGAGTCGATCAGGGAGAACACGATCTTCACCAACGTGGCCCTCACCGACGACAACGACGTGTGGTGGGAGGGCATGGACGGCGATCCGCCCGCCCATGCCATCGACTGGCAGGGCAACGACTGGACGCCCGACTCGGACAAGAAGGCGTCCCACCCCAACGCCCGGTTCACCGCTCCAGCGGCGCA
>CBFCWZ010000436.1:0-1831 GCA_965601935.1 uncultured Ilumatobacteraceae bacterium | reverse complement strand
GTCGACCTGGCGGGTGGAGAAGATGACCCGCGTGAGGGTGTCGTAGCCCAGCAACTGCACTGCACCGACCTCTCTGAGTGAGTACAGGAACACGAGCAGCGTTCCTCCGAGCACCGCCGGCCGGAGTTGCGGCAAGGTGATGCGCAGGAACGCACGACCGGGGGAGAGCCCGAGCACACGGGCGCTCTCCTCGAGGTTCGGGCGCAGGGCCCGCAGCCGCGCTGCCACGGGGAGCATCACGTAGGGATACGTGAACAGGGTGAGCACGAGCCAGGAGGCGCCGAGGCCACGGAAGCGTCGTGGTGGTGTGATCCCGATCGTGTCGAGTGCGTCGTGGAGGAATCCTCCAGGTGCGAGGCCGGTGATGAACGCCGCGGCACCCACGAACGACGGCAACGCGAGCGGGAGGACCAACAGGACGCGCCACGCGGTACGGCCGGGGAGATCAGTTCGCGCGGTGAGCCAGGCCAACACGGTCCCGAGCGCCGCGGTGCTGACACTGACCAGGATCGACAGCTGGACCGTCCGCCAGAGCGGGTCGGCCACCTCGGAGAGCGTGTCGTCGAGATCGGGATTGAGTTGAACGGTCCGCCACACCACGAATCCAGCCGGGAAGGCGAACGCGAGACCGATGAGCAGGCCGAGAAGGCGCAACGGAGAGAACGCCTGGCGCATCGAGCCGGGCGGTCAGCCCTCGAGCCCGGCGTCGGCGATCATCTGACGGGTCTCGCCCAGATCGCCACCCAGTGCCTCGTAGTCGACTCCGCTGACGTCGCTGAACTCGATCGGCGGGATCTCCGGCGCCGGCTCCTGGCCGAGTGCCAAGGGGTACTCGAAGGTCTCCTGCGCGAAGTACTGCTGGCCGCTGTCGGACAGCAGGAACTCGATCAGGGTGGCGGCCGTGCGGGGCTTGTCGCTGTCGGCGAGCGTGGCTGCGCCGGTGACGATCAGGATCGAGCCGGGGTCATCGGGTGCGAACTGATGGTTCGCCGTGGAGTGGGAGGGGTCCTCGGCCAACGCACGGTAGTGGTAGTAGTGGTTCACCAGCCCGACGGAGACCTCGCCGCGGCCGACCGCGGCGACGATCGCCGAGTTCTTCGGGTACGTCAGCGGGTCGTTGGCGGCGAGCCCGTTCAGCCACTCCTGCGTTGCCTCGTCTCCCTCGGTGGCCCGCATTGCCGTCACGAAGTCCTGGAACGAGCCGTTGCCCGGTGCCACACCGACGTCGCCCTTCCACTCGGCGCCGGTGAGGGCGAACACGCTGTCGGGGAGCTCGTCCTCGGAGACGAGTTCCGGGTTGTAGACCAACACACGCTGCCGCCCGGAGAAGCCGACCCAGGAGCCGTCGCTCGCCCGCACCTCGGGGGGAACGAGATCGAGGACGTCAGCGGGGAGTTCTGCGAGCCGGTCGGACTGGCCCAGGAAGCCGACGGCGCCCGGGCTCTGCGACAAGAACACATCGGCCTTCGCTCCACCCGCCGCGGCCTCCTCCTCGATCAGGAGTGCGAGGTCGGCCGAATCGCCGTACTTGGCTTCGACGGCGATGCCAGTGGCCTCCTCGAACTCGTCGAGGATCGGCGCGACCAGTTCCTCGGTGCGTCCCGAGTAGATCGTGACGCTTCCAGCGAGTTCGTCGGCGGTCTCGGACTGGCCTCCGTCGTCGCTCCCGCAGGCGGACGCGGCGAGGGTGAGAGTGGCCAGGGACAGAGCGGCGACGAGGGTGTGGCGAGTTCTCATCGCCGGGGAGTATAGGGATCTCTACCAGAGGTTGTTCAGCATGCTGAACATTCGTCGACGGAGCCCGGATGGAACCGCGCCAAAGCTGCAACGG
>CBFCWZ010000435.1:0-1836 GCA_965601935.1 uncultured Ilumatobacteraceae bacterium | reverse complement strand
CGGTGGGGGGAGGCGCGCTCACGAGTGTGCCCACCCGGCCCTCGAACTCTTCGGGAAGACCGATCCAGAAGTCCAGCCCGAGCGGTCCGGCGACCTCCTCGGCGAAGTAGGTGCCCAGCGAGCGGCCGTCGACACGGCGCACCAGTTCGCCGGCCAGCCAGCCGTAGGTCAGGGCGTGATAGCCGTGGCCGGTGCCGGGCTCCCACAGCGGCGCCTGCGCGGCGAGCGCGTCGACCACCGGCTGGACGGCCATGATCTCCTCGAAGCCGAGTTGCGGATCCACTGCTGCCAGCCCCGCCTGATGGCTCATCATCTGGCTGACGGTGATCGCCTCCTTGCCGTTCCGGGCGAACTCCGGCCAGTGGCTGGCGACCGTGTCGTCGTAGCCGAGAGCGCCGGCCTCGACCAACCGCGCGACGCAGATCGCCGCCGCACCCTTGGTGGTGGAGAACACGAGCTCGAGCGTGTCCTCCTGCCACGGGTTGCCGGGTTCTCGCCGTGCCTCGCCGGCCCAGATGTCGACCACCTTGTCGTCGCCGATGTGCAGGCAGAATGCCGCCCCGAGCTCGTTCAGCTCCTCGAAGTTGGCCGAGAACGCATCGGCGATCTTCCCGTATCCGTCGTCGACCTGGCCATGAATCTCTGTCACGCTCGCCGACTGTACGGGCGTACGCCGCGCCCATCCGAAGCGTGCTCGGCGCCGACATGGTCCGGGCACTGGCAACTTCGTGTCCGTGGGACCCAAGGGACTTCCGGCTGTTCCGGAGACCGGCGGTGACCTGCTCATACTGGGTGCACGCAGGGAGGTCTGCAGTGCAGCAGGTGACGGCGACGCGCTCTGAACTACTGGCCCGCCGGTCTCGGATCGCGCTCGCCACGCAGGGTCGCGACGTTCTGAAGGAGAAGCGCGACTCACTGATGGAGGAGTTCCGCGCCACGGTCGAGGTCGCGGTCGCCGGGAGCGGTGCACTCGAGGAGGCCGCGGTCGAAGGCAGGCGGGCGCTCGCCGCGGCCGAAGCCGCCGACGGACCAGAGGCAGTGCGGTCGGCGGCACTCGCCAGCCCGGGGGAGATCTCCCTGACGACACGCGAGACGACGGTCATGGGGGTGCGGATCGCCGACATCCGACACGAACCCCTGGGACGCCCCCGGTCAGATCGGGGCTACTCGCTCACCGGCTCGAGCCCGGGTCTCGACCGGGTGGCCGAACTCTTCGAAGCGGAGCTGACCCTGCTGCTCGATCTGGCCACCGTGGAGCTGCGCCTCCGGAGGCTCGCCGACGAGATCGGCACCACCACCCGCCGCATCAACGCCCTCGAGTCCGTGGTGCTCCCCCGACTGGCGCAGGAACGCGACCAGATCAGGACCACGCTCGACGAACGGGAACGCCAGGACCGATTCCGGCTGAAGCGGTTTGCCACTCGCCGGGCCCAACGCGTGGAGGCAGGTGAAGAGCTCCGGTGAGTGAGACCACGGACGCTCTGCACGCGATCCGCGTCGCCGAGTTGGACGCGGCGCGTCGTATCGAACAGGCGCGCGCCGACGCCGCCGAGTCGGTGGCAGCCGCCCGCCGTGAACAGGCCGAGCTGGTGGCCGAAGCCCGACTGCACGGCCGCGCCGACGCCCGCCGGCGACTCGACCTCGCGGTTGCCGAGGCCGACCGCGCAGCCGAGGCGATCCTGGCCGGCTGCGATGCTCGGGTCGAGTCACTCCGCCGCGCCGCCGAACCCCACTTGGCGAGGGCGGCGACCGAGATGGTCGACCTCCTGCTTGCGCCTCCTCTGGAGCGGGGGAAGTAGCGATGCTGGTACCGATGGCCAAGGTCCACGTGATCGG
>CBFCWZ010000434.1:0-1865 GCA_965601935.1 uncultured Ilumatobacteraceae bacterium | reverse complement strand
AACGGCTCCGGCAAGTCCACGACGATCCGCATGCTCCTCGGCCTCATCACACCCACCTCGGGGACCGCGACGGTCCTGGGGCACCCGATCAGCGACCCTGCCGCGTTCCTGCCTCGCGTCGGCGCGCTCATCGAGTCGCCCACGATGTACCCGAAACTGTCGGCGGAACGGAACCTGCGCAGCCTGGCCCGCCTGGCCGGCGTCAGCGACGGCCGCGTCGCCGAGGTCCTCGACATCGTCGACCTCACCGGCCGCGAGCGCGACTCGTTCGGCGACTACAGCCTCGGCATGAAGCAGCGCCTCGGGATCGCCGCCGCGCTGCTGCGCGACCCGGAGCTGTTGGTCCTCGACGAGCCGACCAACGGCCTCGACCCGGCCGGGATCGTGGAGATCCGCGACCTGCTGGTCGGTCTCGGCCGGCAGGGCCGCACCGTGGTGGTCTCCAGCCACCTGCTGGCGGAGATCCAGGCCGCGTGCGATCGGCTGGTGATCATCCAGCGTGGGCGTCTCGTGTTCGAAGGTCCGATGCGTGAGCTCCTCGCCCACACCACCGACGCGGTCCACCTCGCGCCCGAGCATCCCGGTGAACGGGACCACCTCGCCGAGATCCTGACCGCCGCCGACGTCCGGTCGAGTCCCGACGGCGCGGGGCTCGTCGTCGACGGCTCCCACGAACCGGCGTCGCTCAACCGCCTCGCCGCCGACGCCGGGATCGTCCTCGAAGAGCTCCACCGCGAGCGCGAAGACCTCGAAGACGTCTTTCTCCGACTCACCGCATCCGCATCCTGACCTCGCAAACGCTCGCAAAGAAACGGATTCCCATGCTCGCCTCGTTCCGGTCCGAACTCCTCCGCTTCGGTTCCACTGCCCGCGTCGGCGTGATCGCGATGTCTGCGCTCGTTGCGCTCGTCACCGTCTTCGCGTTCACCGGTGTCGACCCGGCACCGGAGGGCGGGCGCCCGGCGCCCGGGGGTCAGGTCGACGATGCCGCGTCAGTGTTGGCCGAGGCCGACGGGGTGCTCGGTGGCCTGATCCTCGCCTCCTCGATGGTCGGAGTCATCGCGCTCGCGCTGTGTGCGCTGTCCGTGGCGCGCGATTTCGAGCTCGGGACGATCCGGGTCCTCCTCGTCATCCAACCGGACCGGCTCCGGTTCCTGGCCGGGAAGCTCGCCGCGCTGGCGGTCGTGATCGTCGTGTCGGTCACCGCGGCCGCCGTCGTCGCCGGGGTCTTCGGTCTGGCACTGTCGGGCAGCGCCGACATCGACACGTCCTCCTGGTCGGCGTCGGCCACGCTCTCCACCTACGCCAACCTGACCATCGGTGCACTCATCTGGGGATTGTTCGGTGCGGCGATCGCCGTGGTCGCTCGCAGCGCGTCGACGGCGATCACCGCTGGCGTCGCCTACTTCCTGGTCGGCGAGAACCTGCTGCGCCTGGTCTGGGAGAACGCCGGGGACTGGCTACCCGCCGGCCTGCTCGACACGTTCACGTCCGGGGGCTCCGCCGAGGTCGCGTACCTCGCCGCCGCCGCACTCCTCGCGCTCTACGCCGCCGCGGCGACCACGACATTGACCGTCGTCTTCGCCCGGCGAGACATCACCGACTGACAGCACCGACCGAACACGCCTCCACCTATCCCGCAAAATGGAGCTCCTGATGATCAACTTCCGCCACCACCGGACCGCCCGCTCCCCACGGTGGGCCGCCGGCGCTGCCCCGCTGGCAGTGGCCGCCACCCTGCTGCTGGCTGCGTGCGCAGGCAGCTCTTCCGACACCGATGCGACGGACTCGAGCCCCGCCACCACCGACGCGCCCCAGGCCACCGAGCCGCCTGAACCGGTCGAGCCCGACTCCGAGACGAGCGA
>CBFCWZ010000433.1:0-1874 GCA_965601935.1 uncultured Ilumatobacteraceae bacterium | reverse complement strand
GAGAGGAGCAACTCGTCGAGTTGGTCGGCCACCGACGGCCCGGACGGGTCGTTCGGCTGCACGAGTTCGTTGGGGTCGTAGTACAGCCCGTTGATCAGGCCCTGGTTGGTGACGAGGCTGTCGCCACCGTCGAACGGGCCGCCGCCGCGCACGGCGTCGCGGTCACGGTCGTTGAACGTGCCGATCCCGGTGCCGGCCATGTTGAGCTGGGTGGCCTGTTCGAAGCGCGCGCCGTCGGCGACCTCGCCGAAGTTCCAGCCCTCGCCGTAGAGGTGGATCGACTCACCGTCGACCCCGTCGGCAGCGAGAGTGAGTGCATCGAGTTCGGCGCGCAGCTTCAGCATCGTCGCCTTGGAGTGATGACCCATCAGGTCGAAGCGGAAGCCGTCGACCTTGTGGTCGCGGGCCCAGGTGACGACCGAGTCGATCATCAACTTCTCCATCATGGTGTGCTCGGTGGCGGTGTTGGCACAACACGTCGACGTCTCCACCGCACCCGTGTCGTTCAGCCGGTGGTAGTAACCCGGCACGATCCGGTCGAGCACCGACTGGTCGTCCTGGCCCGACGCATGGGTGTGGTTGTAGACCACGTCCATCACCACGCGCAGGCCGGTCTCGTTGAGCGAGGCCACCATCTCGCGGAACTCGACGAGACGGGTCGTGCCGTCAGGGTCGGTGGAGTAGCTGCCCTCCGGAGTGGTGTAGTGGAGCGGGTCGTAGCCCCAGTTGAACCCGTCGAGGTCCTCGGTGGCGACGACCGCCGCTTGCTGCTCCTCGGAATCGGGGGGGTACGTGGCGAGCACGTCCGGGTCAGGTGCCTGCCACTCGGCCTTGTTCTCGTTGATCGTGGCGATGTCGAACACCGGCAACAGGTGGAGATGGCTGAGGCCGGCGTCCGCCAGCGCGGAGAGATGAGCCATGCCGTCGGAACCCGCTTCGCCGAACGCGGCGAACGTCCCGCGCTTGTCGGCCGCCACGGTCGTGTCGTTCACCGAGAAGTCGCGCACGTGGAGTTCGTAGATCGAGATGTCCTCCGGGTTCACCAGTTCCGGCTTGGCGAGTGAGTCCCACCCCGGCGGCTCGAGGCCGTCGTCGGACAGGTCGACGAACTGGCTGCGCGTGCTGTTCATCGCCAACGACGTCGAGTAGGGGTCGGTGACCAGGTTCGTGACCACGGCGTCGGTCGAGGGGACATAGACCTCCACCTCGTAGACGTAGTACTTCCCCCTCCAGGTCGCGTCGCCGGTGGCCACCCAGACACCGTCGGCCGCCATGGCCATCGGGACCGAGGTGGGCGTGGTCGCCGGATCGGAGTCGGGGTACACCAGCAGGTTCACGCTCTTCGCGGTGGGGGCCCAGAGTCGGGCCGTCGGCACGTCGCCGGCCCACGAGACGCCGAGCGTTGCAGCGCTGGTGTAGAGGTCGTCCAGCACACCGGGGATCTGCAGGCCGGTGGCGTCGAGGCGCACCCCGCCGTCCGACATCGCCACCGCGACCTGACCCTTCAAGAGGTCGGGCACCATCGCCAGGTCGGCACCGTCGATCTTCAATGCCGGCATCCCGCTGAGGTGGGGGAACTTGTCGAACACCGCCGGGTCGGCGGCGCCGGGCGTGAGCGCGATGCTGTCACCGTCGACACCTTCGTCGGTGAGGGCCAACCCGCCGTCGGGCGCGTAGTGCAATCCGTACTCCGCTCCCGGTGCGGTGGCCGCCGGCCAGAGGATGGTGTCCTCGTCGACCCAGTAGGCGCGCTGCTCCGACAGGTCGCCACGGCTGACCGGTCCGGTCGCCTCGAGCGGGTAGAGGTATGGCCCGTCGGCCGGGTCCATCCCCTGGACCTGCCACACCTCGTAGCCGTCGTCGCTGACGACGAG
>CBFCWZ010000432.1:0-1880 GCA_965601935.1 uncultured Ilumatobacteraceae bacterium | reverse complement strand
GGCACGTATCGGGCGCACGGGGTGTCCCATAACGTGAACCGCCGAGACGTTGAGAAGGCGTCACAGAACGCCGGATAGTCAGCTCCCTCTCAAGGTGCCCCTTGACGGCACATATGCCACGGTCGCAGCGGGGCTGATGCGCCAACTTGGTCGCTGCTCAAGATGTTGTCCCGTGTGCCGAAGGTCGATCTGCGGTCACGGAACGTGCCACGTGTAGACGTCGCCGAACTCGTAGTCGTAGGCGGCGATGGTGTCACCGAACGCGACGAGTTGGGTGAACTCCAGCGGGATTGTCCAGCAGGCGTTCCATGAGTCCCCGTCCTGGGAGTGGTGCAGGTAGCCGCCGCTGTCTTCCTCGTCGGAGAAGTCTTGGGTTCCGGCGAGGATCAACCCGAACGCCGTAGATGTGGCGTCGTGGGTCTGGAAGCCGTGTGCGTCGCTGTCGCTCGCCACGGTCTGTTCGGTCCAGTTCCTTCCGTCGTCGGTCGATACCCACACCGTGGGGGAGCCGGGCCAGGAACTTGTTGCGAGCACCCAGGTGCCGTCGTGGTCGACAAGTGGCGCGGTGCCGATGTAGGCCCGCACTGCACGCTCGCGGGGAGTGGTCTCGGTCTCGGTTTCGCTCCAGTGCACGCCGTCGCTGGAGGCCCAGACCGCCACCTCAACGGGGTTCTCACCGCCAGCGGTGACTGCGATCCAGCCCGCACTGGCGGCCGTCACGGCAACAGACCCGCCGCGGAGCGTTGGGAGGTCGGTGTCGGTCCAGGTCCGACCGTCCGAGGAGTGCCACACGAGAAGCCCGTTGCCGACATGAGATCCCACCACGATGAACCCCTCGGGTCCGGCGAACACGCCGGACAACCAGGCGACCTGCTCCTCGGGGAGAACGGCCGTATCGAGGTCGTCCCACGTCGAACCGTCACCAGAGTAGGCAACAACCGGCGTGTTCGGCACTGCGCCATTGCGGGTTGACGCAGCAACGAACCCGAGCGGCCCTCCCGCCACGTACACCCCCGGCCCCCAATCCTTCGACAAGCGAAGACCCTCGCCCTGCTCCCACTGGAGGCCATCGGCGGAGCGATACACCACGACGTCACCACTCGAACCGTCGGGTCCGACCAAGACGAGGGCGTCATCGTTGGCGGCCATCGAGCCACCTTGGATCGCCCCGACGATCTGCTCCGCGCGCACCCATCCGCTGTCGTCGATCGGCAGGCACTCCAAGTGCGGACGACGCCGCGCCGGCGTCACGGCCTCGGCCGCTGCGGTCTCGGTCGACGCGTCGTCGACCTCCGAGGTCGATGACCCATCATCCCCACATGAGGTGCCGATTACCAGAGCCAGACCCACAGCGACCCCCAGTGCTCGCGGCCACCTCCCGTTGCGCCTCATCGCTGGTGCTCTCATCACCGCCCCCTTTCCTGCGGATCGATGCGGGTATCGGATCGACTCGTGCGGCACTCGCCCCTCCGACCCTGCACTTCGAGTCTCCCCACCAGGCGCGTGGAGAGCGCGTGGAAACGGGAGCACCCGCCGAAGGCCGGCGTGCCATACCGACGCCCTCATCGCCCGTCGCCTCCACACCCACTCTGCCGACCCCACCGCCGGATCGAACAGGGCCGATCGACCGTCCGCCACACCGCTGGTCGAGATCCTTGCCGCGCCCCTGATCGCCGGATATGTGGGCCCCTCTGGTCAACCGCTGGTGACGCTCGCCGTCCGTTGTGGAGGCGAACGAGACCGACGACGAGGCGTTCAGCCGGTCGCTTTCGAGGTGCTGCGGTCGCCTCAGCCTTGCAGGGGACATATCGCCGTCGGCGCCGAAACCCGATGACCCTGGGTCTCGTGTCGCCGGGACGGTGGCCGCTGCATTCACACAG
>CBFCWZ010000431.1:0-1882 GCA_965601935.1 uncultured Ilumatobacteraceae bacterium | reverse complement strand
CCCGTGGGCTCGTTATGTGCGGGAGAGGACTCTACCGACGCCGAGGGCTCGTCCGACGTCGCCCCGCGGGTTTCGCGGTCCGCCACTCAGAAGGTGATGATCGCGAACGTGCCGGCGGCGGTGGCGATGAGGCGGTCGTCGCCTTCGACGACGCTTGCCTGGAGGTGGACGAGGTTGCGCCCCTGCTTCACCACGGTGGCCGTCCCCGTGAGGGTTCCCGAGGAGGCGGGGCGAATGAACCGGAGCGAGAACTCGACCGTCGAGCAGTACTGGCCGTCGGGCAGCATGCTCATCGTTGCCTTTCCCATCGCAGTGTCGATCATGGCCGACAGCACCGCGCCGTGCACCACGCCGTTCGGGTTCAGGTGCTCGGGGCCGACGTCGATGGTCACGATCCCCCGTCCCGGCTCGTCGCCGACCACCTCCATGCCCAGATAGGTCTTGAGGGGGAACTCGCCGTACTCCACTTCCTCGTCGTTCACCGGCGGCACGCTAGTTCGAAGAAATCTGCAATCCGCACGGCGAACAGGCCCGCCGTTGTCACACCCCTTCGTCATCATGGACTCGTGGAGGAAATCACGGCGATACATGAGGTGGCACAGCAGTCGCCCGACGAACGGGAACGCCGCGTCGACGCGGCGGAGGATCTCCTGAACCGCGCCGTCGGCGGATTGAATTCGGTTCACGGCATGCTCCTCGACGCCGTCATCGCCTACCTCGAAGATCCATCGCTCTGGCGCGGCCAGGGGTTGCGGTCGCTCGAGCACTTCCTCTGCTGGAAGGCCGGCGTGTCCCCTCGTACCGCCAAGCAACTCACCACCATTGCGGGGCGGGCAGGCGAACTGCCCTTCACCGTGCAGGCCCTGCGCGACGGAGGGCTGAGTCTCGAGCAGGCCCACGAGGTCGCCCGCTTCGTACCCTGGTGGGCCGATGAGCAGGCTTCTCGCTTCGCCGCGCTCCGGACTGTCGCCCAACTCCGCCGGCTGCTGAGCCGCTACCCGTTCGACGACTACGCCAAGCCCGACGAACTCGTCGACGACGACCCCGAGCAGGTGCCGGGCGACGGCGGCGACACGGCCAGCGACGACTCCACCGACGAAGAGGGCCCAACGGGCGATCACGAGTACTGCCAGTTCGGCAACGACGACAAGGGTCGCTTCCACCTCCATCTCCTCACCGACGGGCTGACCGGGGCGATCATCGAAAAGGCCCTCCTCGAAGCACGTGACGCGTTGTTCCAGAGCGGCCAGACCGACGTGAACTGGGTCAACGCCCTCGAGGAGATCGCCCAACGGTCTCTCGACACCGTCGAGTCGCCGACCCGCCGGGATCGCTTCAAGCTCCACTTCCACCTCGACGAGGCGGGCGCAGCCGTCGACGCGTCAGACGTCCGGATCCCCGACTCGATCCGCAAGTACCTCACCTGTGACAACTCGTGGGACCCGATCTTCACGAAGGACGGCATTCCATTGAACGTCGGCCGCAACGAGCGGGTCGTGCCCGAGCGGCTCCGACGGGTCGTGACCCTGCGCGACGGCGGGAGGTGCAATGTCCCGGGCTGCGGCCAGACCCATTGGCTCGAGATCCACCACATCATCCACTGGGACGACGATGGACTGACCGAGTCGTGGAACTTGGTGTGCCTGTGTCCACATCACCACCGGATGCATCACCGGGGCGAACTCGGCATCTCCGGGAACGCGGACGCTCCCGACGGGCTGACCTACACCTTCGCCGACGGCGCAGAGTTCACGAGTTCGGGAACCAGACCCGTGACCGGGCTCGACCCGGGAGAACTCTGCCCGCCGATCGGCACGTACCGGCACGCCAGCGGGGAGAAGTTCGACAACTGGAACCTCTCTTTCAGTCCACCATGGAACCG
>CBFCWZ010000430.1:0-1914 GCA_965601935.1 uncultured Ilumatobacteraceae bacterium | reverse complement strand
GGGCTGGGGCGCGACTCGTGGAGCACGAGACGGTGGACGCGGATGTGGAAGCAGGCCTGGTACACCGACCAGGGCTCCCAGTACGGCTCGGACCGCCGCCAGCAGATCGAACACGAGGGGTTGGCGATGCTGCTCGCCGGCCATAGTGGCGCCCCGGTCCCGGAGTTGGTGACGGTCGGGATGACCGACCGCAGCGACGCGCTGCTCGTGTCCAGCCTGTTCGACACGATGTTGAGCGACGTCGCCGCGGACGCCGTCGACGACGGCGTCCTCGACTCGATCTGGGATGCCCTCGCCAAGCTGCACGACGGTGGGATCAGCCACGGTGCGCTCGACTCGGTGCACATCTGGTTCGACGCCTCAGGGGCGCCCGAGCTGATGGGCTTCAGCGACGCGGTGATCCACCCGACCGCCGAGCAGTTCAACCAGGACGTCGCGTCGCTGCTGGTGCTGACCACCCTGATCGTCGGGGAGGACAGGGCGATCGCCGCCGCCCGGCGGGCCAAGACCGATGGCGAGCTGACGGCGATGCTGCCGGTGATGCAGACCGCCGCGTTGAACGGGCGGCTGCGGCACCGGGTCAAGAAGCAGAAGCTGAAGATCAAGGATCTGCGCAAGCAGACCGCCGCGGCGATCGGCGTCGACGTCCCTGCGCCACTCCAGCTGACGCGGGTCACGTGGAAGAGCGTCGTGATGGGGGCGTTCGTCCTCTTCGCCGTCTACACGATCATCGGCGGGCTGGCCGAGGTCGGGTTCGACACGATCGTCGAAACACTCTCCGACGCCCGTTGGAGCCTGGTGATCCTCGGCCTCGTGTTGGCCGCCGCCACCAACTACACCGACTCGATCGCCGTCGCGGCGGTGTCGCCGAAACCGGTACCGATCGGCATCACCACCGTCGAGCAGTTCGCCATCGGGTTCGTCAACATCGCCGTCCCGTCGGCCGCCGGTCGGGTGGCGACGAACTCGCGGTACTTCCAGAGCTTCGGCATCAGCGCCGTCACATCGACCACCACCGGCGCGATCACCGGGTTCATCGGGTTCCTCGCCCAGGCCATCCTCGTCGTGCTCACGATCCTCGTCGGGGCGGGCAGCATCGACTTCTCCGAGATGGAGGGTGGCGGCGGCGCACTGCGGTTGCTCGGGATGGCCGTCGTCATCTTCGTCGTCGTCATGATCGTGATGGCGATCGTGCCGAAATGGCGGCACTGGATGTGGAGCAAGATCGAGACGCCGATCTCACAGATGGGCGACGCGCTGAAAGCGGTCAAGAGCCCGAAGGTCGCCCTGACCGCGCTCGGCGCATCGATCGGCACCGAGATCCTGTACGGCGCCGGGTTCGCGATGTGCGTGCTCGCCGTCGGCGGCGACGTCAGCCTCGGCCAGGCCGTGTTCATCAACGTCACCGTCTCGCTGTTCGCCGGCCTGATGCCGATCCCCGGCGGCGTCGGCGTCTCCGAGGCCGGCATGACCGCCGGGTTGACGGCGATCGGCGTCGACAGCGACGTCGCCGTCGCCGGCGTGCTCGTCTACCGCCTGGTCAGCTACTACCTCCCCCCGCTGTGGGGTTACGTCAGCCTGAAGTGGCTGACCCAGCACGACTACCTCTGAGCTGAGTCGACGTCGGTACCGACCTGCGGCGTCGCCGAGTTGCTCGGCGGCAGCGCTGCTCATGCCGGACCGCAGGTGTTGGTAGGTGTGCATCGTGAACGAGGGGTGGGCGTGTCCGAACTGTTCGGACACAACCTTGATCGGCACGCCGTCGGCGACGAGCAGCGACGCGTGGTCTGGCGGAGGTCGTGGAACCGCGCTCCCCGTCAGTGCCGCAGCTCATCGTGCGTGCGGGGTCACCACAGGTCGGACCAACGCGGCCAGTGCGATGCGGGAGCATCGTCGGGCACCATGAGACGGAGG
>CBFCWZ010000429.1:0-1927 GCA_965601935.1 uncultured Ilumatobacteraceae bacterium | reverse complement strand
TCCGCGATGGTGTGGGCATGTATCTGCGGACGACGCAGCGGAAGAACCGGGACGGGTCGATCGTCCGCTACGTCCAGCTGGCCCACAACCGCCGCGTCGACGGGGTGACCCAGGCCGAGGTGCTGGTGAACCTGGGTCGAGAAGATCGCCTCGACACCGATGGGTTGGGGCGGCTGGTGGCCTCGATCAACCGGTACCTCGGCGAACCCGATGTGGGCGATGAGCGTGTCGAGACCGGAGATGGGCTGTCGGTCGTGTCGTCACGTCCGATGGGTGTCGCCTGGCTGTTGGACGCGCTGTGGTCCCAGCTCGGTGTCGACACCGCGCTCGCCGAGGTGTTGGGCCGCCGGAAGTTCACCACCGATGTCGAACGGGTCTTGTTCGCGTTGGTGGCGAACCGGGCGATCGAGCCGTCCTCGAAGTTGGCCGCGGCCGAGTGGGCCTCCAACGATGTCGCCATCGAGGGCCTCGAGGCGATGGATGAGGATCAGGCGTATCGGGCGATGGACCTGTTGGTGGAGGCCGACACCGACGCGGCGGTGCAAGAAGCGGTGTTCTTCGCCGTCGCGGACCTGTTGAACCTGGAGGTCGACCTGTTGTTCTTCGACACGACCTCGACCTATTTCGAGACCGAACACCCAGATGAGTTCCGCCGTCACGGCAAGTCCAAGGACTCACGGCCTGATCTCCCCCAGATCGTGATCGGCCTGGCGGTCACCCGGGAGGGGATCCCGGTGCGGTGTTGGGCGTGGCCCGGCAACACCAACGACCACAGCATCCTGCCCGAGGTCAAAGACGGGCTGCGCGGCTGGCGGCTCGGTCGGGTCGTGACCGTCGTCGACCGCGGGTTCTCCTCCGACGCCAACTTGGACTATCTACGACGTGCCGGTGGCCATTGGATCGCCGGGGAGAAGATGCGCGACGGCACCGCCGACGTCGAAGCGGTGCTCCGCCGGCAGGGCCGCTACCAACAGGTGCGCGACAACCTGCGCGTCAAAGAGGTCCGCCTCGACCACGACGAGTCACACAAGCGGTGGATCATCTGCCACAACCCCTACGAAGCCGAACGCGACCGAGCCCAGCGCGACGCCGCGCTCGCCCGCGTGAACGAAGAACTCGAACGCATCGCCACCGCCCGAGAACGCGACCGCCGCCGCCCCAACAAGAACCGCCGCAGCGACGAGGTGCACGTCAAAGCCGAGTGCGCCCTGCGCGACCACCCATCACTCGGGCGATGGGTGCGCCAACTCAAGTCCGGTCGGCTGCGCATCGACACCGCCAAGGTTCGCTCCGAACAACGACTCGACGGCAAGTTCCTCCTCTCCACCTCCGACCCCGACCTGTCCGCCGAAGACGTCGCACTCGGCTACAAGAACCTCCTCGAAGCCGAACGCGGTTTCCGCGACATGAAATCCACCCTCGACCTCCGCCCGGTGTTCCACCGCATCGAGCCACGCATCCGCGCCCACGTTCTGCTGTGCTGGCTGGCGCTGCTGTTGATCCGTGTCGCTGAACGACGCACCGGACTGACCTGGCGGCGCATCGCGATCGAGCTCGGCCGCGTCCATGCCGTCACGCTCACCAGCTCGGCCGGAACCGTGGTTCAGACCACCAAGCTCAACACCGTTCAACACGGCATTGTTGACGCTTGCGGCGTCGCCGCACCACCCCGGATCACCCACCTCCACCCCAGCTGACCAGGCCAAACGCACCAAATCAGGGCCCGCCGGCGCGTGGACACACGCGGCCTGCACCCAGAACCGCGCGTCACCCCAGCTCACACCCCAAAAACCGGCCGATCGTCTGCCCACCAACTGCGGAACCCAGGCCCCTCACCAGGACTTTCGCGATCGACCCGCCGAAGTCGGGGCAGGCACGTAGGGGATAGTGATTCTCGACCGAGACTGGGTCGGTGGTTAGGCTCGGG
>CBFCWZ010000428.1:0-1942 GCA_965601935.1 uncultured Ilumatobacteraceae bacterium | reverse complement strand
GCAGAGGGAGTCCCCAACCCCCCAGGGAACCGATCTGTCACCGCCATCGACGGAGGGACCCGCACCACCAACCGCGAACATTCATCAGGCCTCGACGACGTAGGACGACCCCACGCCGTCGACCCACCGGCGCAGGTTCTCGAACAAGACGTCGTGGCCACGGACGCCAGTACCGTCGGTGGAGCACGTCGGCAGCGGAAGCTGCAGGTGCAGCGGCCATCGAAGCTGCCAAGGCTGAACGGGCATCCAGAGCTGCGGGGCGTCACGATCACGTTCGGGAGATCCCACACCGGATCGTCGGCCGGGAGAGGCTCCGTGGCGAAGACATCGGGCCCGGCTCCACCGAGGTGGCCGGAGCGAAGGGTGTCGCCCAGCGCCACCTCGTCGACGACCTCCCCGCGGCCCACGTTGACGAAGAACGAGCCGTTCCGCATCGCCCCGAACACGTCCGCCGTGAACAGTCCCCTGATGTCCTCGTCGAGCGGCAACGCGAGTACAGCGGCATCGCAGTCACGAATCGCGTCGGCCAGGTCGTCGAGCCGACGAACCGGATACCCCTCGTCACCGACAGCCGCGCGGCGGATCACGACAGGCCTCATCCCGTGAGCTTCGGCGCGGGAGCACCACCTCGAGGTCCGGGGCGATGGCGGCGAACCGGTCGCGATGCGCCTCGAAGAACGTCTCGGTGCACAAGAGGACATCGTCGCCGACCACCGTCCGAGCATGTCGGGCAGGGGTCGGCGATGCCGCTTCGTCCGCAGCACCCTCCGCCGTCGACAATGGCGGCATGAGGACACCCGTCACCGAACTGCTCGGGATCGAGTTCCCGATCTTCGCCTTCAGCCACTGTCGCGACGTCGTCGCCGCCGTCTCCAAGGCGGGTGGGCTCGGCGTGCTCGGCGCAGTCGCCCACACGCCGGAGGACCTCGAGATCGACCTCGACTGGATCGAGAACGAGATCGGCGACCGTCCGTACGGGGTCGACATGATCGTGCCCGCCAAGTACGCAGGGGACGAGGACGGCGGGTTCACCCTCGCCGACATCGCGGCGCTGATTCCGGCCGAACACCGCGACTTCGTCGACGACATCCTCGCCCGATACGACGTACCCGAACTCCCGCCGGGCGACGACACCCGGTCGAGTACCACGGCGGTCGGAAGCGGAGGGGACGCTCCCTTCTCCGCCAACCAGGCCCTCCCCCAGCTCGACATCGCCCTCGCCCACGACACGGCGCTCCTGGTGAACGCCCTCGGCCCGCCACCTCAGTTCATGATCGACCGGGTGAAGGAAGAGGGCCGCCTCGTCGGCGCCCTCGCCGGCCGCCCCCAACACGCCGAACGCCACGAGGCCGCTGGGGTCGACATCATCATCGCCCAGGGTTCCGAGGCAGGAGGACACACCGGGGAGATCGGCACGATGGTGCTCGTCCCCGAGATCGTCGACGCCGTCTCCACGCCAGTACTCGCCGCCGGTGGCATCGGCCGCGGTCGTCAGATGGCCGCCTCGATGGCGCTCGGAGCAGACGGTGTGTGGTGCGGTTCGGTGTGGCTCACCACCGACGAGGCCGAGACCCACCCGGTGGTGAAGGAGAAGTTCCTGGCTGCCAGTTCGGCCGACACGATCCGCTCGCGGTCGCTCACCGGCAAGCACGCCCGCATGCTGAAGTCGGCCTGGACCGAGGAATGGGAACGGGAGGACACACCCGACCCGCTCGGCATGCCCCTCCAGCCGATCCTCGCCAACGAGGCCCAGCGACGTATCGCCCGCGCCGCCCACAATGAGGGGTCCGGGGCCGAGAAGCTGGCCAACTACTTCGTCGGCCAGATCGTCGGCGACATGAACCAGCCCAAGTCCGCCGGCCAGGTCGTGATGGACATGGTCGAGGAGTTCATCGACGCCACCGAGTCCCTCGCCTCCCAGCTCGAGGTCTGATGGTGTCAG
>CBFCWZ010000427.1:0-1942 GCA_965601935.1 uncultured Ilumatobacteraceae bacterium | reverse complement strand
AGGCGCTCACGGCAACCGATGGCGTCGACCGGCTGGGGGCCCTCACGGCACGTGAGCGCGAGATCGCCGATTCCCTCGCGGAGGGCCGCACCAATGCTGAGATCGCCAGTCAGTTCGACCTCAGCGTCTTCACCGTGAAGAACCACGTGAGCAGCATCTTGATGAAGCTGCAGGTCCAGACCCGGACCGAAGCCGCCTCGGTGATCCTCCGTTCCAGCGCCCGCTGAGGACGGGGAACCACTCCTGGACTAGTTCCCTCTAGTTCTTTCGCGCCCCCTCCAAGAGACCTCTCGTACCGGTTCCGATGGCACTTACCGCCGTCGGCGGCCTTCCGTACCTTCGTTGGAGAACGACACCAGGGGGTATTTCGTGACCACGGCCACCGCACCGAAATTCGGTGTGTTGCATCTGACACCAGGGCAGATCCGAGCACTGCGTGTGATCCCGATGTGGATCATCGGAGCGCTCATCGCGTTCGCCGTGCTCTGGGTGCTCTTCCTGGCCGACCGCTCCTTCACCGTGGAGACGTCGGCAGGGTCGGCGCTCGCCGAGCCAGGCGAGTTCATCGTGACCCTTCTCGACGGGCTGACCTTCGCAGGGCTGCTCTTCGTCGTCTCATCCGGTTTCACGCTCATCTTCGGGCTGATGCGCACCGTCAACATGGCCCACGGAGCGTTCTTCCTGCTGGCCGCTTACCTGGCGATCGAACTGCAGCAGCAGATGGTCGGCAAGGAACGCAACATCGAGGCCGACGAGGTGGCGATGCTCCAGTGGATCATCCCGCTCCTCGCCGCGGCCACGATCGTCGCGGCGCTCGGCGTGGTGATGCAGCAGCTCTTCCTTCGCTGGAACCAGGGACAGGACCTCCGGCAGGCGATCATCACGGTTGCCGTCACGGTCATCCTCGCCGATCAGATGCTGCTCCAGTTCGGCGGTCTGGCCAAGAAGATGGTGTGGCCCGGTGGGGTCGTGCACTTCTTCGAGATCTTCGGCCAGCGGTATGCCAGTAGCCGCCTCTTCATGCTGGGCCTCGCGATCGTGGTCGGAGCACTGCTCTGGGTATGGCTCAACCGGACCCGCATGGGAATGGTCATCAGGGCAGGTGTCGACGACCAGGAGATGGTGCGTGCACTCGGCATCAACGTCACCGTCGTGTTCGCGATCACGTTCTTCGTCGGCTCCTTCCTCGCCGGTGTGGGGGGCGTCATGGGCGCCTCCTTCGCAGGCGTGGCACCGGGAACCGACGGTCAGTGGCTCCTGAACTCCCTGATCGTCGTGATCATCGGCGGCCTCGGCTCGGTGAAGGGAGCCGTCGCCGGCTCCGTCCTCTACGGGATGGTGATCGCCTTCTCCCCGTCGTACCTGCCGGCTGACTACACCTTCTACTCGATCATCTTCACCTTCGTGATCCTCGCCGTGGTGCTCGCCATCCGGCCGAACGGGCTCTATGGGAGGACGGAATGACCATGTCATCCCGCAACGCCGCGGCGATCGCGATGGGGGTCTTCCTCGTCGTGCTGCCGCTCTTCGGTTCCGACTTCTTCGTCGACTTCGTGATGACCCGCACGATGATGCTGGGTCTCGCCGGGGCGACGCTCGTGTTCCTCTCCGCCTACGGCGGGATGGTGTCGCTGGCGCAGTGGCTCATTTTCGGTGTGGCGGGCTTCGCCGTCGGCAACGTCGTCGCCGAGAGCGGACGAGGCCTCAAGCTCGGGCTGAACCCGTGGATCGGGGTCCTCGTCGCGATCGTCATCACGACCCTGCTCGCGCTGATGCTCGGTGCCCTCTCCGCCCGCTCCACCGGGATCTACTACCTGATGCTCACGCTCACCTACGCGGTGATCGGGTTCTTCTTCTTCGGTCAGGTCACGACGTTCTCCGGCTTCGGGGGCATGACGGGCATCGACCCGCCGGGCTTCTTCATCGGCGAACCGAAGCGTCT
>CBFCWZ010000426.1:0-1959 GCA_965601935.1 uncultured Ilumatobacteraceae bacterium | reverse complement strand
ATCTGCGCCCAGCTCCTCTACCTGGAGGGCGAAGATCGTGAGGCCGACATCTGGCTCTACGTGAACAGCCCCGGTGGCTCCGTCACCGCCGGAATGGCCATCTACGACACCATGCAGTTCGTCGGGTGCGACGTGGCCACCGTGTGCCTCGGTCTTGCCGCGTCGATGGGTCAGTTCCTGCTCACCGCCGGTGCCGCCGGCAAGCGCTACACGCTCCCGAACGCCCGCATCATGATGCACCAGCCCCTCGCCGGGCTCCGCGGTCAGGCCGCCGACATCGCCATCCAGGCCGAACAGCTCACCTACACCAAGCGCCGCATGGCCGAACTCATCGCCGAGCACTCGGGTCAGTCGCTCGAGCAGATCCAGCAGGACTCCGAGCGTGATCGGTGGTTCACCGCCGAAGGCGCCAAGGAGTACGGCCTCTGCGACAAGGTCATCCTTCGTCGGGGCGAGATTCTCTGACCCCGTTCGGCGGCATCCGTCACGGGGTGTCGGTCGTGGTCGGGTCGATCGTGGTGGTCACCTGGGGAACGATCGTCACCACCGGTCCGATGTCGACCGTGCAGTTCTCGCGCAGCCAGTCGGCCACTGCCACTGCGGACTTCTCGGCACGGAAGATCGCCTCGAGTGCGGCCTCCTCCGACTCGACGTCGCCGGCGATCATGTCGTCGGCGGCCTCGTAGGCGGCCACGAGCGTCTCCCACTCCTGTTCGATCGCGAGGGGCGCGTACTGGCCGATCCGCCGGTACTCGCCGATCAGGGCGTCGATGGCGGCCTCCTGATCGTCGGCCGCGGCGAGATTCGGCGAGGTCAGCAGTGCGGCGTTCTCTCCCACTTCGCCACAGAAGCGCTCCGGGTCACCGCTGTCGCCGTTGCACCCCGCCAGCGCGACGGCCGCGACACACGCGGACACGGGGAGCCATCGGGGGAGCACCGGGGAATTGTGCCAGAGCAGACCTCGCAGTGACTGTCACACCGCCCGCGTAGGATCCGACTTCGAGGGGTGACCCTCCCGTCGAGGAGCCGGACGTTTCCTCCAGGTCGACGCCCATTCCCTGGAGGTCAACGTGTTCGCCTCAGTCAACTCTGCCGTTCCGGTTGCCGCGCACGGCCAGCCGGTTTCCGTCGAGGTCGCTCTCGCCAAGGGCCTCCCGGCCTTCAACATCGTCGGGCGTCCCGACGACGCCGTACGGGAGGCCCGCGACCGGGTACGCGCCGCGCTCGAACGTTGTGGCTACGACTGGCCCGACAAGCGGATCACCGTGAGTCTGGTGCCGACGCAGGAACGCAAGACCGGAAGCGGCCTCGACCTGCCGATCGCCCTCGGGATCCTGGCGGCCCTCGGCGGCATCCCCGCGGACTCGCTCGGCGAACTCGCCGCCCTCGGCGAACTGGGGCTCGACGGCTCGATCCGCGGTGTGCGAGGGGTCGCCCCCATGGTTGCCTCGCTCGGAGCGAGCGACGTCATGGTTCCTCTCGACAACGCGGTCGAGGCCACGGTTGCGGCGCGGGGTCGACCCCGGTTCGTCACGTCTCTGAAGGAGGTCATCGCGGTGCTCAAGCTGGAGGCGCAGTGGCCCGACCACGAGCCACCACCGGTACGGGAGGCCCACGACCCTCCAGCCGATCTTGCCGACGTGAGGGGTCAGCCGATGGCGCGCCACGCTCTCGAGGTGGCCGCTGCGGGCGGGCATCACCTGCTGTTCGTGGGTCCGCCGGGTTCGGGGAAGACCATGCTCGCCTCCCGGCTGCCGGGTCTGTTGCCGCCGCTCGGCGACGAGCGAGCGCTCGAGACCACGATGATCCACTCGGTGGCGGGGATCCCCCTCCCGCCGGGTGGTCTCGTCCGTCGTCCGCCCTTCCGGGCTCCGCATCACACGGCATCCCACATGTCGCTCGTGGGGGGCGGATCGTCGTTCGTCCGACCCGGTGAGGTCAGCGTGGCCAACGGCGGCG
>CBFCWZ010000425.1:0-1977 GCA_965601935.1 uncultured Ilumatobacteraceae bacterium | reverse complement strand
GGCGGCGGTCACGGCGGTCTCGTCGGTGTGGATCTCGGAGTACACGAGCCGGGTGCGGTCATCGATCGCGGAGTGGATGTAGCGGTACCCGGCTTTGCGCTCGACGACGCCTTCGCCGGTGTAGCCGCGGCCTCGGACCTTCCAGCCGCCCCCGTCGGGGATCCCGGCGATCTTCTTCACGTCAACGTGGATGAGCTCGCCCGGCCGGTCGCGTTGATAGCGGCGAACCGGTTCGGCATCGGTGGCGCGGTCGCCGCAGTCGAGTCGGCCCAGCCCCTCTCGGTTGAGGATCGCCTGGACCGTGGACGCGGCCAGGCCGACCTCGTGGGCGATGTGATCCGCTCCCCACCGACGCTTGCACCGCAACCGCACGACCCGGCGGCGCTGCATGCGTGGTGTCTGGTTCGGTGAACGGTGCGGCCGCGACGAACGATCCTGCAGGCCGGCCTCGCCCTCGGCGAGGTAGCGGTCGCGCCACTTGCGCACGGTCTTCGCGTCGACCTGGAACCGATCTGCGGTCGCCTCGATCGACCAGCCCTGCTCGAGGACGCAGTCGACCAGGTTCCGGCGATGCCGCGGGGTCAGCCGCGCGTTGGGGTGCTGAGTTCTAGCGTGAGCCATTGAGCCCTCCGGTGAGATGTGTGTTCTCGAAGACCCACAAGCTCACTCGGAGGGCTCACCTCACCGGTGGATCACCCCAGACCAGACCGACAGGGACAACGTCCCCGGTCGTCACAGCTAGTGCTCTGTCCACAAAGGTTCGCGCGGGTGGGTCACGCTGCTCGTGGGGCGGGTCGTCCCCAGCGTCGGCCCTTCTCGGCGCGGACTCGGGCTCGTTCTCTGCGTTGGGCGGCGAGGAGATCGGGATGGCGTGCGTTCTGGTTGCGCCATCGCAGGTGCGCCTGGAGCCGGCGGGTGAGCACGACGTGGTTCGGGTGGTTCGAGTTGTTCAGCACGAACTCTCGTAGCGGCCCGAAGTGCGGCTCGATCGGGTTCGCCCAGGAGCTGTAGGTCGGCGTGAAACACAACTCGACGAGGTTCCGCTGGGCCCACTCGCGGATCCGGGTGCCTTTGTGTGCCGAGAGGTTGTCGAGGATGACGTAGACCCAGTCGCCGTCCGGGCGTGCCGCTCGGATCGAGCGCAACGCTGCGAGCACGTTGGCTGCGGACTTCCGGTTCCGCACGACACCCCAGAGGGTGTCGTCACCGATCGAGTAGCAGCCGTGGAACTGCCGGACGCCGTGGAGCTTGTGGTAGTTCGCCGGTTGGCGCTGAGGCTGACCGGCGGGTGCCCAGCACTGCCCGCCGACCGGTCGGATCGTGAGGGGGCCGAACTCGTCGAACGCGAACGTGCGGTCCGGGTGATGCTCGAGGACGTGTTCGATGCGGTCCAACTTCGCGTCGCGGTCGGGGTCGTTGGACTCCTTCCACGTCTTGGTCCGCTGGAACGTCACCTGGTTCACCGCCAGGATCTGACGGAGTCGTTCACGACCGATCTTCACCACCCGGGTGTCGTTGTCGGCGAGGTACGCGACGAGCTTGCGTAGCGACCAGCGGGTGAAGGGCTGGCCGAGCTTCTCGGGGCGGGTGGTGGCCGTCGTGACGATGAACGCTTCGTCGTCAGTCGTGATCTGGCGGGGACGGCCACCCGCCCACTGAGGGTCCAGCGACGACAGTCCCTTGTCGTTGAACCGGTGGATCATCTCGCGGACCCGGTCCTCGGATGTCTGCACCAGGTTCGCGATCGCGGGGACGGTGTTGCCTGACGCAGAGGCCATCACGACCATCGCCCGTCTCCACCGCACGATCGACTTCTCCGAACGGCCACCACCACGCCGCACGATCTGTTGCAGCACACGGCCCTCGTGATCCGAGAGCCGCCTCACCTTCACCGGTTTCGACATGCACCGATCAAAACAGGCTCCAGACCCGAAGTGGTGGACGCGCCCCACAAACAATCCCGGTCAGAGCACTAGC
>CBFCWZ010000424.1:0-1998 GCA_965601935.1 uncultured Ilumatobacteraceae bacterium | reverse complement strand
GGCGATGTTGCCGAGCTTGTACTCGGGCTCGACGAAGTGGTCGCACGAGTAGAGGTCGCCGTTGTGCTCCAGGGCGACGGCCGTACCGCAGGTCTCCTTGAAGATGCACATCGCAGGACTCATCCCGAGCCAGCTCGCCACCGCCGCGTCGAAGTACTGCACGAACACATCGCCCACGTCGTTGCGGACCCATTCGTCGAAGATGGCGATGAGGAAGTCGCCCCACTGCTCGGGGCCCACCGTCCTCTCGGTGACGAGAGCGCCCCGGTTCACGTACAGCGGACGCTCCTTGTGCTCGGCGGACCATCCGCGGTTGATCTCGACGAACGTCTCCTCGGTGGCCCGCTCGACGATCGGGATGAACTGCATGTACGCCGCGCCGATCTCGTCGCGGAAGTAGCGGTACACCTCGAGGGGGTGATCGGCGTTGCCGGAGTGCACGGTGCACAGGATGTTGAACTCGACCCCGTGGCGAGTCAGCAGGGCAGCCGCGTCGACGACGCGGTGCGCCGTCGGGCGCCCCTTCTTGTCGACCCGGTAGAGGTCGTGGAACTCGGGAGGACCGTCCATCGACAGCCCGATCAGGAACTCGTTCTGCGCGAGGAACTCACACCACTCGTCGGTGAGCAGCGTGCCGTTGGTCTGCATGGTGAACGTCAGTGACTTCCCTGGAGGACATGCCTCGCGGGCGTACTCGACGGAACGTCGGAAGAAGTCGACCCCCATCAACGTCGGCTCGCCGCCCTGCCAGGCGATCGTGACCTCGGGCGCCTGCTGCGACTCGATCATCTGGTTGACATAGGTCCGCAGGAGTTCGTCGGCCATCCGGAAGCGGTCGCCCGGATACAGCAACTCCTTCGACAAGAAGAAGCAGTAGGTGCAATCGAGGTTGCAGATGGCCCCCGTTGGCTTGGCCATCACGTGGAACTGTGGTGGCGCGCCGGTGGGGAGCGTCGGGGCGGGCCGATCGGCCGTGGTCACGAGGGCACGCTCAGTCGGCGTCGAGGCCGTCCCATGGGAGTTCGTGTTCGATGTACTCCAACGGGTCGAAGGGAAGTTTGGAGAGCTCGACCGGCGGGTGGGCCAGGGCGGCGGTGGCCTCACGCTGGTTCGAGATCCCGGTGAACGGGACACCACGCTTGGTCGGACTGTCCGGGTACTTCTGCTTCCACATCTCGTGCCGCTTGCGCATCCGCGTGAACGAACTGCTGTTGGCCAGGAACGGAACGAGCGCCGGATTGACCTCCCGCGGGTCGTTGTAGAGGTCGTAGAAGGCGGCCCCGGGCAGACCGGGGTGATCACCGATCCACACCCGCTTGTACCGCCCCTTGGTGCTGGCGGCGAGGATGTCGCCGGTGTAGACGAAGTTGTAGTCCCGCCGCCCGTTGGTGTCGCCGTTCAGGAGCAGCGCCGTCTGGTCGATCCCGTCGACGATGCGATCGGTCGGGACGTGTTCGGTGGCGCCTGCCAGCCGCGCGAACGTGGTGTAGAGGTCGACCTCGTGGAACATGTCGCCGACGATCGAGCCCGCCTCGATCATCCCCGGCCACCAGGCGAAGGCAGCCACGCGGATGCCGCCTTCCCAGTAGTCGCTCTTGCCACCCCGGAAGACGGTCTCGGCCATGCCGAGACCAGGCGGCGGATCGTGCACCATCGGGCCGTTGTCGGCATGGGCCACGACGACGGTGTTCTCCTCGATCCCGAGCTCTCTCAGCTGCTCCATCAACGTGCCGAGAAAGGCATCGACAACCTTGAAGCCCTCGGCCAGAAGCCCGCGCGACACCGTGGTCTTCTGCGGGTTCGGGATGAAGGCCACCATGTTCGGCCAGTAGGCGGCGTAGAACGGCTTTCCCGCCTCGGCATTCCGGCGGATGAAGTCGAGCGTGCGCTTCTCGCACTCGGGGTCGATGGCGTTGTACTCGTCGAGGGCGCTGGAGCCCCACTCGCGGGCCTCCTCCCCCTTCTTGCCCTCGAGGGTCATGACCCAGTCGGACGGCC
>CBFCWZ010000423.1:0-2054 GCA_965601935.1 uncultured Ilumatobacteraceae bacterium | reverse complement strand
GTCGCACGATTCTGGCAGCCAAACTCTCAGTTTCCACCGAGCTGGAGCGGGTGGCGAGATGTCGGCTCAGGGCAACTGTCAGCCCTCGGACTCCCCCATGAGGTGCATCGCGTATTCCTCGCGCAGGGTCTTCTTGGAGAATTTGCCGACACTCGTCTTCGGGACCTCGTCGATCCAGACAACACCCTTCGGGAGCTGCCACTTGGCGATCTTTCCCTCGAGGTGGTCCATGATCTCGTCCTCGGTCACCTCGGCACCTTCTGCTTTGACCACACAGGCGAGGGCGACCTCGCCCCACTTCGGATGGCCGACCCCGATCACTGCTGCTTCGGCGACCGCGGGGTGCGACATGATCTCGTTCTCCAGCTCGACCGAGCTGATCCACTCGCCACCGGACTTGATGAGGTCCTTCGTACGGTCGACCAGCCGGATCCGGCCCCGGGAGTCGACCGTGGCCACGTCACCGGTGCGGAGCCAGCCGTCGGCGGTGAAGCTCTCCCCCGCCCGCTCGTCGTTGTAGTACGTGCCGGCGATCCAGTTGCCACGACACTGCAGTTCGCCGCTCGACTCTCCGTCCCACGGCACCTCGTCGCCGGTGTCGGGCTCGACCACGCGGCACTCGGTACCGAACACGGTGCGGCCCACCTGCGTCCGCAATTCGGCCTGCTCCTCGAAGGGCAACTGGTGCTGATCGGAGTCGAGGTGGCAGACGGCGGCGATCGGGCTGGTCTCGGTCATCCCCCAGGCCTGCAGGATCGGGAGACCCGTCTGCTTGCGGTACGCCTCGGACAGCGACTTCGGCACCGCCGACCCACCGCACGGGATCGCTCGCAGCGACGAGGTGTCCTTGCCCTCGAGCTCGGGGAGAACCGCCATCCAGATGGTCGGCACACCGGCCGCCACGGTCACCTTCTCGTCGACGATCAGCTTGGCGACCGACGGCCCCGACAGGTCGGGGCCCGGCATCACCAGCGTGGACCCGGCAGCGACGGCGGCATGGGCGAGGCCCCAGGCGTTGGCATGGAACATGGGGACCACGGGCAGGATCACGTCGGACTCACGGGCGCCGAGGTTGTCGACCGTCATCGCACCCATCGTGTGCAGCCAGGTGGAGCGATGGGTGTAGACGACACCCTTCGGGTTGCCGGTGGTGCCGCTCGTGTAACACATGCTGGCGGCCCGGTTCTCGTCGGTGACCTCGAACTCGACGGGGTCGGCCGCGGCGAGCAGCTCTTCGTAGTCGAGCAACTCGTGGCCGGCCAGGTCGGCGGGGATCTCCCCCACGCCATCGTCCATCAGGACGAGATGCTTCAGCCGCTCGAACGTGGGCAGCAGCGGGGCGAGCAGGCCGAGCAGCGACTTGTCGACGAAGATCACCTCGTCGTCGGCATGGTTCACGATGTAGGTGAGTTGCTCGGGGAACAGCCGGATGTTCAGGGTGTGGAGCACTCGGCCGGTGCACGGGGCGGCGAAGTACAGCTCGAGGTGGCGGGCGGTGTTCCATCCGAACGTGGCGACACGCCCGTCCGCGGAGATCCCGAGCTGGTCGAGCACTCCCCCGAGGCGACGGGTGCGCGCCGCCCAGTCGGCGTAGTTGGTCCGCTCGAGGCCACCGCCGGTGGCCGTGACGATCTCCTTGTGGCCGAAGTACTTCTCGGCGCGGTCGAAGAGGTGCGGGATGACGAGCGGAACGTCCTGCATCAAGCCTTGCATGGCCGCGAACGTAGCCGCTCGCCCACGGCCCCCGGCAGCCCGGCCTCGACGCCGTCGAACCGTGATCCGCAGCCGGTACCGTTGCTGGATCGTGACTGAGCCCGCTCCGGTCGAGACGACCGAGGAACCCCATGTGCGCCCCTCCTGGGCCTGGCTCACCCTGCTCGCCTTCGTTACGCTCGTGATCTGCACGAACATCGCCAACGCGGTGTGGGCCCGCTGGGTCGACACGAACCCCGAGGGTCTGCTGGTGCTGTCGTCACGCAACCGCTACCTGGCGCTCACTCTGGCGGCAGGTGTGTCGCTCCCCACGTTCGTGGTGATCGCCTCGACCCGCGTCG
>CBFCWZ010000422.1:0-2069 GCA_965601935.1 uncultured Ilumatobacteraceae bacterium | reverse complement strand
CGTGACACCACCCATGCCGCTATTCGGTTCACCTAAGGGAGGGCTGTGGTTCGAGTGCAAGGCGCGAGGCGACGACGTTGCCTTCCGGCAACGAGGAGCCCTCGCAACGCAGCAATCGGTGCAGAGGCGCCCCTTTGGGGTCACTTAGGAGGCATGCGGATGCCACCGTCGACGCGGATGGTCTCGGCGTTCATGTAGCTGTTGGTGACGCACTCGACCACCACCGAGGCGAGTTCGGGCTGGTGGCCGAGACGCTTCGGGAACAACACACCCTTCTGGAGGTTTTCCTTGAAGGCGTCGCTGGCCTCGCCCTCGCCGTAGATCGGCGTGTCGATCAGGCCCGGGGCCACGGTGTTCACGCGGATGCCCACTGCGGAGAGGTCGCGGGCGATCGGCAGGGTCATGCCGACGACGCCGCCCTTCGACGCCGAGTAACTGGCCTGGCCGATCTGGCCGTCGAAGGCCGCAACGGAGGCGATGTTCACGATGGCACCGCGCTCGCCGTCGTCCATCGGCTCGGTGGTGCTCATCGCAGTCGCCGCGACGCGGATGGCGTCGAAGGAGCCGATCAGGTTGATCGCGACGACCTTCTTGAAGGCGTCGAGGTTGGCTGCCGACTCGAGTGTCCCGTCCTTGCCGACCGTCCGCTGGGCCCAGCCGATGCCGGCCGAGTTGACCAGCACACGGAGCGGCCCCATCGACTTCGCCATCTCGACGGCGTTGACGATGTCGTCGGTGTCGGTGACGTCGACCTTGCAGAACGCTCCACCGACCTTGTCGGCGAGCTCGTTGCCCTTGTCCTCCTGGAGGTCGGCGATGACGACCTTGGCGCCCTTGGCGGCCAGGAGTTCCACGGTCGCGGCGCCGATACCGGAGGCACCACCCGTGACGATTGCGCTTGCACCAGAAATGTCCATGCCCGCACGTTAAGAGGCGGGCCCCGGCACCGAACAATCCGCCGGACTTCTCACGGGGTCGCCGCCACCGCGAGTGCGTCGACCAGGTCGTTCATGGGGTCACCGCTGTGGCCCTTCACCCAACGGAACGTGACGTCGCCGTTGCGCACCTCGTCGATGAGGGGCCTCCACAGGTCGGCATTCGCCACCGGTTGCCGCTTGGAGTTCTTCCACCCGTTGCGCTCCCAGTTCTTCCACCAGCCGTCCCGGAAACAGTTCACGACATAGGTCGAGTCCGACACGATCTCGACCGGGCGATCCTGCCCGACCGTTCGAAGGGCCTCGAGGGCCGCAGTCATCTCCATCCGCTGGTTCGTGGTCTGCGTCTCGCCGCCCGAACCGCGGGGCTCCCCTGCGGGTGACACCGCCCACCCCCACCCACCGGGGCCTGGATTGCCCTTGCAGGCACCGTCGGTGAACACAACGAGTCGATCCATTCGCCGAAAGGTACGGGATTCTGAGCCGTACCGGTCGGTAACACTGCGAGACTGTCCGGATGATCATCGACGGTCACGTGCACCAGTTGCCCGACATCGACCCCGGCGAGACCCAGGAGTGGCTCGACAGTCTCGACGCGGTCATCGACCAGCACGGCAAGACCCGTGCCCGATACCTGCTCACGCGGCTCATGGCCCGGGCCCGATCCAGCCAGGTCACCTTTCCCGCCACCGTGTCGTCGCCCTACGTCAACACGATCCCTCGCGACCAAGAACCGTGGTTCCCGGGCGACGAGCACATCGAGCGGCGCATCCGAGCCTTCATCCGCTGGAACGCCGCGATGATGGTGGTGAAGGCGAACAAGCACGCCGACGGCATCGGCGGCCACCTCTCCACGTTCGCCAGCTCGGCGAGCCTCTACGAGATCGGTTTCAACCACTTCTTCCGCGGCAAAGACGACGGAACGCCCGGCGACCACATCTACTTCCAGGGCCACGCCGCCCCCGGCGTGTACGCGAGGGCCTTCCTCGAGGGCCGCCTCACCGAGGACGATCTCGACCACTTCCGCCAGGAGATCGGCCGTGACGGACGCGGGCTGTCGTCGTATCCCCACCCCCGGCTGATGCCCGACTTCTGGGAGTTCCCCACCGTGTCGATGGGCCTCGGCCCGATCAC
>CBFCWZ010000421.1:0-2071 GCA_965601935.1 uncultured Ilumatobacteraceae bacterium | reverse complement strand
GCCATCGCCTTCTTCCGCTACGATCTCCCGATCGGCTCGTCCGAGCTGGCCGAGCGCCTGCTGGCAGAACACAGCGTTCTGATCGTGCCGGGCGACCAGTTCGGGATGGATCGCCATCTCCGGATCGGCTACGGCTACACGGATCCGGCCCTGGAGCCCGGCCTGGAGCGTCTCTCCGGATTGCTCCGGAGCCTGGCCACGGTGCGGGCCGGATGAACGCGGAGGGCGCCCGGTGCTGAGGCTGCACCCGTATACGTATCACCGGCCGGCGACGGTCGAGGAGGCGGTGGCCCTGCTGGCGGAGCACGCGGGCGACGTCATGCCGATCGCGGGGGGGACCGACCTGGTCCCGAACATGAAGCACAAGCTCTTCACGCCGGGTCATCTGGTGTCACTGCGAGGCATCGAGGCCATGCGCGGCGTGGTCGAAGACGCGGCAGGCTACACCATCGGCGCGGCCACCTCGCTCGACGCCGTGGCCGGGCACCCGGCCATCGCCGTGGGCCTTCCCTCGCTGGCTCGCGCCTGTTCCCTGGTATCCGGGCCGCAGCTTCGGCGCATGGGCACCCTCGGCGGAAACGTGTGCCTGGACACGCGGTGCACCTACTACAACCAGACCCACTTCTGGCGGCAGTCGCTGGGGTACTGCCTGAAGAAGGACGGTACGGCCTGTCACGTGGTGAAGGGCGGTACGCGTTGTGTGGCGGCCCACTCGGCCGACGCCGCCACGGCGCTGCTTCCTCTCGAGGCAGAGCTGAGAATCGCCGGGCCGGAGGGGGAGCGTACGTTGCCGATCGGCCGATTCTTCACCTCAGACGGAGTGTGGAACCGGCGCATGGAACCGGGCGAGCTGCTGGTGTCGCTCCACGTACCCCGCCCGCCGGCCGGGTCGCGGCACAGCTACCAGAAGCTCAGGGCCCGGGGTTCGATCGACTTCCCGATGCTGAATCTCGCCGTGCGCGCGGACCTGGCGCCGGACGGGGAAGTGGAGGGCCTGCAGATGGCGGCCTCGGCGATGGGCAGCTACCCGAGGAAGCTCGGCAAGCTGGAGCCGATCGCGATCGGGAAGCACCTGACTCCGTCCGTCGTCGAGGAGCTGGCGGCACAGGCGTTCAGGCAGAGCCATCCGCTGCAGAACATGCCCGTCGATTCGGAGTGGCGCCGGGCGATGGTACCCGTCCTGGTGCGGCGGGCGCTGGCCGAGATCACGGCCTGAGCGCCCCGTTCGGGCGCCGGCGTACGGGTCAGACGGATGCACGAAGGGCCGGGATCTCTCCCGGCCCTTCGGACTGCAGCCTTCCGAACCCGACCGTTAGAGGTCGAACCCTCCGAACGGCTCGAAGATGTCCTCCACCATGTCGAACACGTCGTCGATCATGTTGAACAGCTCGAGCAGGGCGGCCACTTCCTCCGGCGTCAGCTGCTCGCCGGTCGCGCTCGTGAACACCGGGTCCGCCTCGGTGCCACTGATGTTCACCACCGGTGTGCCGTTGTACTTGATCACGCCGGTGAGACTGTTGTCCGACGCCAGTGTCATCTCGAAGTCCACGAACTCGGTGCCGTTCTGCACGCGCAGCTCGACATCGGCCGTCTCGATCGGGTTGTCACCGGCGAAATCGAACTCACCGTTCATCTCGACGGTCACGCTGGCGTTCTGGCCCAGCAGCGACAGCGAGTAGACGATGTTCATCTCGATCGTCTCGGTGGAGCCGAGGAGAGTGGCGCTCTGCGTGAGCACGAAGTCGAGCTGGTCGACGCCGTCCGAGATGTAGCCCTGGGCCGTGACCGACACGCTGATGTCGTTCTCGCCCAGCAGCGCGTACGAGAGGCTGATGAAGTAGTCGACCAGCGTCTCGCCGCCGCTTACCGCCTCGATCCCGAGCTGCGTGGTGTTCGTGCCACCCTCGTCCTTCAGGTCGAGGTAGCCGGTCTCCACCAGGGGATCGACCGGGACGCGCGTGACCGGGTCAATGGCGTACAGGATGAAGCGCACGCCGTTCGTCGGAGCGCCCGTGCGCTCGGTGGGCACGTAATGGCCCTCGAGGAAGTTCCACTCGAAGGTCGTGCCGAG
>CBFCWZ010000420.1:0-2135 GCA_965601935.1 uncultured Ilumatobacteraceae bacterium | reverse complement strand
CACCGCCACCGACATCGTCGAGGCCAACCGCACCGCCACCCTCGCCGACCTCGCCACGCAGCAGAAGTGAGTTGAACTGCAGCGACACGTCGATTCCCGTCGCCCCGGACGGACCGGGGCGACGGGATCGATTCACCCCCCTGTGAACGCTTCGAGCGCTTCCTCGATCACCTCGTCGGCGATCCCACAGGCTTCCGCCGCGTCGACCACGAGAACCACGGCCTCTGGGCTTCCGTCGGCCACGCCGAGGGCCAGCAGGTCCTCATCGCTGATCTCTTCCGCCAGCGTCTCGATGGTGCAGTTGGCGACGTTCGGCTCCTCGCCCACATCGATGAGCAGGTCGAACAGCACGCCGCCGATCAGCGAGGTCGGGCGCTCGGTCCCGAAGTCGTTCGGGTCGACGGTCGGGCCCTCCGGCTCGGTCGACGTCTCGGCGCGGGGTTCGAGGGTCACCGCCTCGCCGATGAAGGCGGTGAGTGCCTCCTCGATCACCTCGTCCTCGACGCCGCAATCGCGTGCCGCATCGACCACGTAGCCGTACGCCCCGGGCTCGCCGTCGGCGAGACCGAGGCCCAACAGATCGTCGTCGCTGATCCGTGATGCCGTTGTCTCCACGACGCAGTTGGCCACGTTCGGTTCCTCACCGACACCGGTCAGCAGGTCGAACAGAACACCACCGATCAGGCCATCCGGACGGTCCGTCCCGAAGTCGTTCGGGTCGATGGCCGCTCCTTCCGGCTCGGTCTCGTCGGGGAGAGTGGTCGTCGTGGTGGTCGTGGTGGTGGTCGTGGTCGGCAGCGGGGCGGCGATGTACTCGATGTCCTCGGCTTCCGCTGTCGAGGTGTCGGCAGTGGCATACACGAAGATCGCGCCGGCCACGAACACAGCCAGGCCGACGAACATGCCGACGGTCTGCTTGCCCGGGAAGACCGCAGCGATGCGCAGGCTGTGGCCCGTGACGCCCTGTTCCTGGGTGCCCAACAGGTGCTTCCCGTCGACCCACACCGAGAGCGGCGGCATCACGACGAGAGCGGCCAGCAGTGCGATGCCCACGTTGATCGTCACCAGGATTCCGAAGTCCCGCAGCAACGGCAGCGCCGAACCGATGAGGACGGCGAAGCCGCCGATGGTGGTTGCAGCCGACGTGAAGAAGGCGCGCCCGGTACGCCGGGCGGCCTGGTCGCTGGCGTCACGCGGATCGAGTCCGCGCTGGCGCTCCTCGAGGTAACGGCCGAGGATCAGCACCGAGAACTCGGCACAGGTGGCGATCACGAGCGGGCCGCTCACCGTGGTCATCGGGCTGAGCTCGAGCCCGGACAGGCCGACGATCATCGAGGTGAGCCCGACCGCCAGCGCGACGGGCACGAGGGCCAAGAGGGCCCGGCCGAAGCTGCGCAGACGGAGCACGAGCCAGACTCCGGCCATGCACAGCGCGAGATAGGTGAGATTCGCCCGGTTGGCCGACAGATTCTCGAGCAGACCGATTCCGACCGTCGCGAGACCGGCCGGGGTGGCCCGGATCCCGTCCTGACCCTCGGGCAGTTCGATCAGCAGAACACTGTCCTCCGGCAGATCGAGTGCCTCGATCCGGGCCGCCAGGTCCGCCTCCAACTCGTCGACCAACTCAGACCGGGTGTCGAGGCTCGACGGCCCGATCCGGAGGTTCACCTGGGTGGCGTCGACGAGGTCGAGGTCGGCGTCCGCACCGAGGAGCGCCTTGGCGACGTCCTCGGGCATCTCCTGCGCGCTCGCGACCATGTCGTCGCTCGTGGGAGCCAGCACCTCGGCGCCCTCGAGGTAGATGACCTTCGCCATCGTGTTGACGAGGCTCGAGGACGAGACCACGAGGTCACGTTCCTCCGCGGCGATGGTGAAGTCGTGGATCAATTGGACGACATCGTCGTCGAAGACGTTGTTCGCCTCGACGAGCACGCCCATCGTGGTGCTGAAACCGGTCTCCTCCTCGAGTGTCTCGAGGTCCTCCACCACCTGGGCGTCCTGGTCGATCCACTTGATCGGATCGGACTGGATCTTGGTGGAGCCCTCGGCGACGATTCCACCGACGAAGAGCACGATCGCGACCACGATCAGAGCGGGACCGGCCTTGGCCGACAGACCGCCGAGCCACACGACGA
>CBFCWZ010000419.1:0-2150 GCA_965601935.1 uncultured Ilumatobacteraceae bacterium | reverse complement strand
GGTGGTCGTGGTCGTGCTGGTGGTCGTGGTACTCGTGGTGGTGGTCTCGTAGTCGGGGTCGAGCCAGTTGAACACCGGGAGTTGGGCACCGTAGAACTCGGGCTCCTCCTCGCCGTCCCACACGAAGACCTGGTCGCCGTTGGTCATGAGGTCCTGCATGTCGGGCGAGATGCTCTGCGAGATGCGGATGCAGCCGTGCGACGCTGGTTGCAGCGGCACGTTGATCGCGCCGTGGATGGCGATGCCGTAGTTGAAGTACACCGGGTCCCACATGCCGCCCAGCGCGCTCTGGCGGATCCCCTCGACCTGGCGGTACACCTCGAACACACCCCCCGGGGTGAGCGAGATCCCGCACTCGCCCCGCACCAGTGGCTCCTCACCGTCTTCGTTGCCGTACTCCCCAGGGCTGATGGTGACCTCTTCGCACCACTCTTCACCGGTGCCACTCGAGATGTGGGTGATCATCTGCGGTGCGTCGCCGTGGAAGATGATCATCACCTGCTCGGGCAGGTAGATCTCGACGTGGTTCGGTGTGGAATCGGGCCGACGCGGCTGGATCACGATCTCGTTCTGCATCTGGTCCCACATCTGTGGCGTGACCTGGCCCGTCGCGAGACTGCGTTCGGTGCCGAGCACCAGTTTCTCGTAGGCCCATACCGCCTTCACGGTCTGGGAGCCGTAGATGCCATCGGCCGGCCCGGGCCAGAACCCCATCTCGGTGAGCCTTCGCTGCACCCGCTCCACGTCGTCTCCGACCACCCCGTCGACGAGGGTCCGGTCGAGCGTGGTCTTCTCGATCGGCGCCGACGTCTGGACGGTCTCGATCACGGGTTGCGTCGATGCCGGAACGGTCAGCCCGGAGGACTCCCCGGTGACCAGCGAGGCCACCGGTTCGTTGCTCCCCGACGAGCCGTCACCGTCGCCGGAGCCCATCGCCACGCCGGCGACGACCACGGTCCCCACGAGGCCCGCGGCGGCGATCGCGGGCAACCAACGCTGGGCTGGGGAAGGATTCACGGGGCTGTCGTTCACGGCACGGGCGGAAGGGTGTGGAGCACCATCACGCTACCAACGGGCGCTCCAGGCACGGTCGCGCGTGCACCCAGTTCATCAAGGTTTTCGCAGCAACTGGAACGCTGTTCTCAGATGCCCGAATCGGGCCTGTCGACGAGCTTCTCGATGGCCTCGAGGTCGCTGCGCAGGGCGGCCATCTCCTTCACGATGGTGACGATCACTCCGGGCGAGGCCAGTGTCGACTCCCCCCGCGTACGCGGAAAGTAGTCCACGCCGAACTGCAGCATCTCGTAGCCGAGCCGGGTCGAGCGGATGACCAGCTCGGCGTCGATGAACGAGCCCTCACTGTGCAGCTCGACATGCTCGAAGATCGAGGCCCGGCAGAGCTTGAACGCGAAGTTGATGTCGCGGGCCTTCACGCCGAACAGAGTCCTGATCAGCAGGTTGTAGGCGAACGTGTACGCGGTGCGGAGATACCCCTCACCGGTGCGGTCGAAGCGGTAGGCGCTCACGAGATCCGCGTCGTACTCCCGCATCAGGCGGACTGCCTTGTCGAGCTCTGCCATGTCGAACGGCAGATCGGCGTCGGTATAGAGGATGAGGTCACCGGATGCCGTGGCGAACCCCGTCTTCATCGCTCCTCCGAGCTTGCGATTGCGTTCGTGGTGGACCGCGACGATCCGGGGGTCCGACCCGGCCAGCTCGTCGGCGATCTCCGGGGTGGCGTCGGTGGATGCGTCGTCGACGATGATCAGCTCGTAGTCGAGGATGTCGCCCGACTCGATGAGCCCTTCGGCCGCACGGCGCCCTGCGGTGATGGCGCGTCGGATGTACTCCTCCTCGTTCCACATGGGATAGAAGATCGACAGCTTCCGAAACGGCAACCCCGGACGCTCACTCGCGGGTGACACGAAGGGCGAAGTTAGCGCCCCGCCGCCGAGCGTTGGTGGCGACCAGCAGGGGCGTCACGTGCACGAGCGCCGGCAGAGCGAGCTCCATCCGACACAAGGACGCAGCGGGCGGTGGCACCGGCCTCGCTCACTCGTCGGAACATGTGCGGGGCGGGACGTTCGCCGCATGGGCAAAGGGAGAGGTTGCGCCTACAGTTCCCGGCGTGCCGGAACTCCCCCCACCTG
>CBFCWZ010000418.1:0-2160 GCA_965601935.1 uncultured Ilumatobacteraceae bacterium | reverse complement strand
CTCGGCGCCTTCATCGCCTTCGCCGGCCGCCACAGCGTGAACGCCTAACGGTGTCAGACACCTGTTGCAGCTTTCTGTTGCAGGTTGGCGGTGCAGCTCGTGGGACACGCTCGGGCTCCCGTTCGGCTGTAGGTCGTCGGCAGTAGCGTCCTGACGCGATGACCTCCGAGGGCCGCGTCCCGGCACGCGTGCATCCCGCCGTCGACGTGGGGTGGCGAGCCGCTGTCGGCGTCGGTGTCGGTGCGGCCATGACGGCAGCCGGACTCTCGCTGCTCGTGTCGACACTGGTCGGCGGTGGGGTCGTCGTGGCGCTGATCGGCGCAGGCACCCGGCCACGCTCGCCGAGGCCGCCGCGGATGGACCCGTTCACGTTGAGCGAACCGTGGCGACAGTTCGTGATGAGTGTCCGACGCGCCGACCAGCAGCTGGCGAAGACGGTGATGGGGGTCGACCCGGGACCACTGCGGGATCGCCTCACGTCGATCGCGGCCCGCCTCGAGACCGGAGTGGTGGAGACATGGGAGATCGCCCGTCGCGGCGACGAGATCGACGATGCCGTCAACCAACTCGACCCCGCCGCCCTGAGATCCCGCCGCTCGTCGGCGCTGGCGCGCGGTGACGAAGGTGCAGCCGAGGTCGAGTCGCTCGACCGGCAGATCGAATCGGTCGAGCGCTTGAAGTCCCAGTCGGTGCAGACTGCCGACACCCTTCGCTCGATGGTGGCCCGCTTCGACGAACTGGCCGCCCGCGCCACCGAGGTGGCCGTCGGCGCCGCCGAGACCGAGGCCTACTCGTCACAGGTCGACGACCTGCTGGTCGAGATCGAGGGCCTGCGGCTCGCCATCGAGGAGACCCGCGACCAGTGAGTGAGGGAGGGCTCCTCCGCAGCAACGTCGTCGTCGCCTCCGGCACGGCGCTCTCCCGCATCACGGGCCTGCTCCGGCTGGTCGTGTTCGGGGCCGTCATCGGCCGGACCGCGCTGGCCGACGCGTACCTGCTGGCCAACGAGACCCCGAACATCGTCTACGACCTCCTCCTCGGCGGCCTGCTCTCCGCCACCCTGGTCCCCCTCTTCTCGACCTACCTCGAGGACGACGACGACGAGTCGACGAACGTGGTGATCGGCACGGCCGCCGTCCTGATGGTGGCCCTGACCGCCGTCGCGGTGTTGGGGGCGGAGTGGATCTTCCGGATCTATTCGGTCAACGTCGAGGAGGTCGACCCCGATCTGTTCCGCGACGTCGGCACGACGCTGGCCCAGATCTTCCTGATCCAGATCCTGTTCTACGGGCTGACCGGGCTCGCCAACGCCTTCCTCAACAGCCGCCGCCGGTTCTTCGCCGCGGCGTGGAGCCCGATCCTCCCGAACCTCATCATCATCGCCACCCTGTTGTCGCTGCCCGACCCCGGAGAGGTGGGCTGGCAACTGGAGGACGTTCTCGACGACGACCGCCTCCGCTACACGCTCGGGTTCGGCGCCACCCTCGGCATCGCGGCGATGGCGGTCGTGCTGGTGCCGGCCTGCCTGCGCACGGGGTTCAAGTTCCGCCCGAGGGTGCGGTTCCGTCATCCGGCCGTGAAGAAGCTGCTCACGCTCTCCGGCTGGACGATCGGGTTCGTGATCGCCAACCAGGTGGCGCTGGCGGTGGTCCGCAACCTGGCCGGACCCGGCTCCTCCGACGCCACCGCCTACGTGCTGGCGTTCACCTTCTTCGTGCTGCCGCACGGCCTGCTCGGCGTGTCGATCGCCACCACCTTCCAGCCCGAGATGGCCCGCGCGGTCGCCCGCCACGACAAGCCGGCATTCCTCGACCGTGCTTCACTCGGCGTACGGATGACCGCCCTGGTCACGATCCCAGCCGGTGTCGGGATGTTCGTGCTGCGCCAGCCCATCATCGGCGCCCTGATGCAACGCGGCGAGTTCGACGCGGAGGACGTGCTCGCCACCTCCCGCGCCCTCGGTGGGTTCGGGCTCGGGCTCGGCGCCTTCTCGATCTACATGTTCGCTCTCCGCGGCTTCTACGCCCACAAGGACACCAAGAGCCCGTTCAAGATCAACGTGATCGAGAACTCGATCAACATCATCCTGGCCGCGGTTCTCGTCGGCCGGTTCGGGGTGCTCGGCCTCGGCGCGGCGTTCGCCCTCGCCTACGTGATCTC
>CBFCWZ010000417.1:0-2160 GCA_965601935.1 uncultured Ilumatobacteraceae bacterium | reverse complement strand
GGTAGACGCCCGGTTTTCGGGTGCGCGACGCTGCGACCAGCATGTTTGTGTCGCGTGGGGTCGGTTTCGACTCCAAATGTAGGGGCGACACTCGCGTGACATGATCGACCAGTCCGGTTATGGTTGTTGGTGTGTTCGTGAAGACAACACGCCGCAAGCGGGGCGACAAGACGTACACCTATCTGTCGCTGGTGGAAGCTGGGCGGGTCAACGGCAAGGTGGTCCACAACACCTTGTTGCGCCTCGGCGAGGTGACGGCGCTGCGCGACTCGGGCCAGCTCGATCGGATCATCGCCGCCCTGGAGGCTCATGCTGATGGCACCTGGCTGTCCACCGCCGAGCTCGAAGCCGATGCCGCACCGGGGTTCGGTGCGGTCGCCGCGCTCCACACCGTGTTTCGCCGTCTCGGCTTGGACGAGGTGTTCGCAGCTGCACGCGGGCATCGCACCGCCGAGTCGTTGGCCGACACGGTGTTCGTGATGATCGCCAACCGGCTACTCGCACCGTCCTCAAAGCGGCGCACCGTGATCGAATGGGTGAACGCCGATGTCGAACTCCCCACGGATGTCACCGCGCCGTCGCTGGATCAGTGCTACCGAGCACTCGACACGGTCGCCGACCATGTCGGGTTGGTGGAGGAGCATCTGTTCGCCCGGTTGACGTCGTTGTTGAACCTCGAGCTGCGGTGGTGCTGCTACGACCTGACGTCGACCTACTTCGAAACCGCGTCGGTGGACCCGGACGGGAGGTTTCCGTCCAAGCGCTACGGCTACAGCCGGGATCGGCGTCGTGACCGGCCGCAGGTGATGATCGGGCTGCTGGTGACCGGTGACGGGATCCCGATCGCCCATCGGGTGTTCCCGGGCAACACCCAAGACGCCACCACGATGCCGGGGGTGCTCGACGACCTCCAGACACGGTTCGGGGTCAGCCGTATCGCACTCGTCGCGGATCGTGGGCTGATCTCTGACGACAACCTCGCCGACGTTGCTGCGGCTGGGTTCGATCACGTGATCGCCACCCGCCTCCATCGCGACCCGACCGTCACTGCGGTACTCGAAGCCGCCGCCCACGACGACGTGGTGTGGGTGCCGGTCGCCGGTGATCGCACCGCGTGTGAAGTGACTCATGAGGATCGCCGTCACGTCGTGGTCGACTCCCCGGCTCGGCGGATCCGTGATGACCGGCGACGCGAACAACTGCTGGAGCGCACCGAGTCCCAGCTGATCGGCCTCGCCGAACGCGTCCGCGGCGGCAAGCTGAAGGACCCAGCGAAGATCGGTGCCGCCGCGCAACGCATCTTGGGCCCATCTCCGGTCGCTCGTTGCTTCACCACCCACATCGGCGAGGGCCGGTTCGGGTGGGACTACGACACGACAGCGATCGACTACGAGGAACGACTCCTCACCGGCCGCTACGTGTTGACCACCTCGCTCACCGTCGACCAAGCCTCCACCGCCGAAGTCGTCGCTCATTACCAGAGCCTCGCCAACGTCGAACACCGCTTCCGCGTGCTGAAAGACTTCTTGGGTCTCCGCCCGGTGTTCCACTGGAGCGAGTCACGCGTCCGCGGTCACATCGCCGTCTGTGTCCTCGCAGCGGTGATCGAAGCCATCATCGCCAACCAGCTCACCGCTGCCGGCATCGCCGACCCGAACCTCGAGAACCAGATCATCAGCCCCCGGCGGGCGTTGGCCGAGCTCAACCGGATCCGCGTTCACCACCTCACCGCCGGTGACCACAACGTCTGTGTCACCACCCGCCCCAACCCGCTCCAGTCCGAGATCCTGGCCGCGCTGCACGTCGACACCCACACCTGGAACCAGGCCACCATCACCCCGCCAGGCACCGCGAACCCTCGCTGACCAGGTCGAACACCGGAATGTAGGGGAAACACCCCCCAACCGCGCCACCAACTACCAGGGCTTTCGCGATCTACCCGCCGAAGTCGGGTCCGACCCGCTTCAGGATCCGTGCGACGCAGTGCCGATCGAGTGGCCGGCCGTCGAAGGTGACGAGTCGGTCGACGTCGTCGCTGCGGTTGGCGTGGTGGGTGTTGAGGAGTTCGACGAGCTGCGGATGCATGGGGACGTAGCGGTCGTTGTGGAGCTTGCCGACCGGGACACGCAGCCAGTGCCGGTCGTTCATGACGATGACTGC
>CBFCWZ010000416.1:0-2164 GCA_965601935.1 uncultured Ilumatobacteraceae bacterium | reverse complement strand
GGTCGAGCCACGAGAACACGGCGGACGCGGTCGGGGCGGCGACGAGCTGGCGGCTCTTCGCGCCCCGGTAGTTGGTGTAGAAGACCAGGCCCCGCTCGTCGGCACCGCGCACGAGGACGATCCGGGCGTCGGGTGCACCGTCCTCGCCGATGGTGCCGAGTGTCATGGCGTTCGGTTCGGCCACACCGGCCTCGAGGGCCGCGTCGTGCCAGAGCCGCCACTGCTCCATCGGGTCGGCATGGAGGTCACCCAGGTCGAGGCCTGCGGATTCGTACTGGCTGCGCCGGTCACGCAGCGCGTCGCGGCGGGCCGATCCGGCCAATGACGGGTTGTCGCTCGCTCCGGCCGACCAGTCGGTCACGTCAACCGCCGATCCTCTCGATACCCCGCATGTAGGGGCGGAGGACGTCGGGAACGGTGACGGTGCCGTCCTCGTTGCGGTAGTTCTCCACGATCGCCGCCCAGACACGCGGGACCGCCAACGCGGAGCCGTTCAGGGTGTGCACGAACTCGGTGCCCTTGACGGGCTTGCCGTTCTCGTCGTGGCGTTTGAACCGGATGTTGGCCCGGCGGGCCTGGTAGTCGCTGAACCAGCTGATGGAGGAGACCTCCAGCCAGTCGTCGGCCCCCGGTGCGTACACCTCGACATCGACGCTGCGGTGATGGCTCTGGCCCATGTCGCCGGTGCAGATGTCGACCAGGCGGTACGGCAGCCCGAGCCCGGCGATGGCCTTCACGGCGCGGCCGACCATGTCGTCGAGGAGGTCGGGCGCCTGCTCGGGCGCGGCGAACGCGAGGATCTCGACCTTGTCGAACTCGTGGGCGCGGAGCATGCCCCGGGTGTCGCGTCCTGCCGAACCCGCCTCGCGGCGGTAGCTGGGACTGTAGGCCATCACGCGGACCGGGAGCTCGGTGTCGTCGAGGGTCTCGCCCGCGTACACCGAGGTCAGCGGCACCTCGGCGGTGGGGATGCACCAGAGGTCGTCGCGCTCCACCGCAAAGGCATCGTCGGCGAACTTGGGCAACTGGCCGGTGGCCGTGAGGGTGGCCGTGGTGACGAGGGTGGGCACCCGCAACTCCTCGTGCACGTCGGCGTTGAGATCGAGCCCGTACTGGCACAGCGCCCGGGCGAGGGTGGCACCTGCGCCGCGCTGCATCGTGAACATCGAGCCCGAGATCTTCACCGCCCGCTCGTTGTCGAGGATCCCCAGTTCGGCTGCCGTCACCCAGTGCGGGACGCGCTGGTACTCGGGATACTCGTCGGGGAGACCGAGAGGGCCCTCGACGACGGGGTTGTCGGCATCGGACTCGCCGTCGGGCGCATCGGGATGGGGCAGGTTCGGGATGCCGAGCAAGAGGTCTCTCAGGCGGAGGGACAGCTCGTCACTGGCAGCGGCCAGCTGCTTCTCCTCCGCACCCAGCTCCTTGCTCTCGGCTTGGAGTTCCTCGGCTGCGGCGGCGTCACCTTCGCGGCGGAGCCGGCCGACGTCCTTGCTGATCGAGTTGACGCGGGCCCGGATCGCATCGCGCCGCTCGTTGTTCTCGCGCAACTCGGCGTCGATCCGCGCCGCCGACTCGACGTCGTCGAGCAGGGAGGGCGAGCGCCGGCGACCGATCGCCGCCTTGACACCCTCGAGATCGGTCCGAAGAAGCCGCTGATCGATCACAGGGAGAATCTACCGATGCTGCAGCGGCTCGGCCGTCGCGAATCCGGGGCGGATCCGTTCCGGGAACCGGAACCCGGGCGCCCCAGATCGACCCCGACGCGTCCGGGCGTCAGCCGGTGAAGAAGTGGAAGGCTCCGAGCATCGCCACGTAGACACCGACGGCGAGGAACAGACCGGCGAAGAACAGCCAGCTGAACAGCTTGGAGTCGAACTTCAGGTGCATGAAGAGCCGGATGACGACGATGAACTTGATCGCCATCAGGATCAACAGGAGCGGCAGGAAGACTGGGCCGATGTCGATGTAGCTGATCGCCACATCGACGGCAGTGATGACGGCGAGGACCAGCGCGACGATGACGTACTGCATGTCGCTGTAGCCCTGGTGCACACCACCGTCGTCGTCGTGCCCGTGCGGGTCGTCGTGGGCCTCGGGGGCCGTCGCCATTTCGTCAGTGCTCATGTCAGGCCGGAATCAGGTAGACGAGGGTGAAGATGAT
>CBFCWZ010000415.1:0-2187 GCA_965601935.1 uncultured Ilumatobacteraceae bacterium | reverse complement strand
TCGCCCCGTTTGGCGCGACCGGTAATCTGCCCGCCGTCGAAGTGCAGCACCTCCGCACCGCTGGCAGCGATGTCCGCGGGAGCGGAGATGTCGAGCTGCTCCGGATCCCACATCAACATCTGGGGGTCGACGTCGAGGGTCTTGCCGACGGCCACGACGGGTGCCGCCACCGAGTCGGCCACGATGTCGGAGAAGGCGACGTAGCCGAACGTGATGTCGTCGTCGGTCGCCATGAGTGAGGTGACGGGAGTGAACGACACGGCATCACCGCCGGCACGGATCTCGACGGTCTCGACGCCGCCGACCTTGTAGGCGTCGGCGATCGGGCCGCTGTAGTTGAAGTTCGCCGCGTCGACCTCGCCGTCGGTGCCGACGAGCTGGTAGGTGCCACCGTGCTCGAGCTCGGGCCACCAGTCCTTCTGGACCACGATGTTCGCCGGGCAGACGGCCTCGGCCATCTCTTCCTCTGCGGCGGCTTCGGTCTCGGCCGGGGCGTCTTCTGCGGCGGCGTCGGTCTCGGCCGGGGTCTCGGCGGCTTCGTCGTCATCGTCTCCGCAGGCTGCGGCAACGAGGCCGAGGCAGGCCGCGAGGGCTGTGGCGACCAGCAATCGGTTGCGCTTCATGGGTGTGATTCCTCCCCCGAGGGGTGTTGGTTGGGTGGGTGGGGTCCTGTCGAACGGTTGGGTTCAGGTTTCTCGTCCGGCCGACTCGTGCCAGTTGCGCAGGGCACGATTCGACAGCATGCCGACCAGGACGAAGATCACGATGCCGAACAGCGAGGAAACGATCGCGGCCACGAACAGTTCGGGCGTGCGGAGGTCCTTGGCGTAGTTGTCGATGAGGCGGCCGATACCGATGTCGCCGCGCCGGAAGAAGAAGTCACCGACGATCGCGCCGATCACTGCGCCGCCGGCGGCGATTCGAAGGCCCGTGAAGATGGCCGGCTGGGCGCCGGGCAGTTCCATCTTCCACAGGCGGGTGAAACGACTCACCTTGTTCAGGGTGAACAGGTCGTGGTGCTGGCGATCGGCCGACTGCAGTCCGAAGAAGGTGTTGGTGATCACCGGGAAGATGGCGATCAGCACCGTGGCGATGAGGCGGCTCTGCAGACCGAACCCGAACCAGATGGTGATGATCGGCACGAGGGCGAGAATGGGGAGCGTCTGGACCACGACGGCGTACGGGAAGATCGCCCGCTCCATGCCACGCGACAGGTTCATGATGATCGCGATCGTCATTCCGAGCACCGTCGCGATGAACAGCCCGATCAGTGCGACCCGGCCCGTGACGAGCATCGCCTCGAGGATGGGCCGGATGCCCTTGCGGTCGTCCCAGACCCAGAGCCCCTCACTCACGACCTCGTGGGGTGGCGGGAGGGCGACCCGACGCCTCTGCTCGTTCATCATCGCGTAGGCGACGAAGTACCAGAGGGCGACGATGAACCCGAAGAGGATGATGGGCGGTAGGACGTCGCCCCACTTGATGTGCCTCTTCTGTTGGGGAGGTACCGGAGGCTGGACGGTGGCTTCGCCGACCTCGGCGGCCGGGGTGACGGGCTCGAACGCCTCCGCCCGGTCCTCGTCGTGGGTCGTGACGTCGCTCATGTGTGCGCCTCGAGCAGTCCATGGCTGACGCGTGCGGCGATCTCGCCGAACTCGGCCTCGTACCTCAGGTCGTGGGCCCGCGGATAGGGGAACGGAACCTCGATGTCGTCGATGATCCGTCCGGGTCGTTGCGACATCACGAGGACCCGCGTCGAAAGGAACACTGCCTCCGCCACGGAATGGGTGATGAAGAGGCCGGCGAACTGCTCTCGCTGGAAGAGGTTCAGGACCTCTGAGTTGAGGCGCTCACGGGTGATCTCGTCGAGGGCCCCGAACGGCTCGTCGAAGAGGAAGACCTTGGGGCTGAGGACGAGGGATCGAGCCAGCGAGCAGCGCATCTTCATGCCGCCCGACAGCTGCTTGGGGTACTTGTCCTCGTGGCCCTTCAGGTTGACCAGCTCGATCGCGTCGGCCGCCTCGGCTCGGCGCTCCGCTCTCGGGACGCCCTGCAACTCGGCGTTCAGCTCGACATTCTTCTGGACCGTGCGCCAGGGGAGGAGCGTGGCGTCCTGGAAGACGTAGCCGATCTCACTTTTATATGATGATGGCTCTTGGTGCAACCTCTTGTCTTGTCTGTAAGGCG
>CBFCWZ010000414.1:0-2219 GCA_965601935.1 uncultured Ilumatobacteraceae bacterium | reverse complement strand
CGTGTCGGCCTCGCCGGCAACCTCGCCGACTACGAGTTCGAGGACCGCAACGGGGACACCGTCACGGGCAAGGACGTCGACTACAACGGCTCGCCCACGGGCTACACGCAGGATCCGCAGGAGGACATCACCTACGTGTCGGCCCACGACAACCAGACGTTGTTCGACATCTCGCAGTACAAGCATCCGCTCGGCACCTCGATGGAGGAGCGGGTCCGGGCCCAGAACCTGGGGATGGACTACACGGTCCTGGGTCAGGGCGTGCCGTTCCTCCACGCCGGTGTCGACATGCTGCGTTCCAAGTCCATGGACCGCGACAGCTACAACTCGGGCGACTGGTTCAACACGCTCGACTTCACCCACCAGGACAACAACTGGGGTGTCGGTCTTCCGGTGGCAGGCAAGAACGGTGACAACTGGCCGCTGATCGGGCCACGCCTCGCCGACCCGGCCCTCGATCCCGCGCCCGCCGACATCGACGCGTCGGTGGAACACCTGCGCGAGGTGCTCGAGATCCGCGCATCGTCGCCACTGTTCCGGCTGACCACGGGCGACCTGGTCGACGAGCGCGTGGCGTTCCACAACACCGGCCCGTCGCAGGTGCCGGGCCTCGTCGTGATGAGCGTCGACGATCCGGGCAACGAACCCGGCAGTACGCCGCTCCCGAGTGGGGATCTCGACCCCGAGACCGATCAGCTCATCGTGCTGTTCAACGCCACCGACGACCCGGTCAGCTTCCCGGTGGCCTCGCTGGCGGGCAACGACGACATCGAGTTGCACCACGTGCAACAGACGTCGGCGGATCCCGTGGTGCAGACCTCCACGTTCGATCCGGCAACGGGGGCCTTCGAGATCCCGGCGCGGACCACGGCAGTGTTCGTCGATCCGTGGCTCGACAAGGTACCGCCTGAGGCCTCGGCCGAACTGGAGCGCATAGGGGGCAACGAGCGGTCCGGTGAGTACCGCGTCCACGCGATGTGCACCGACAACGTGCCCGAGGGTCTGGCGACGACGGCCGACATCAACGGCGTGCCCGTCGAGGACGGCGACGTCGTGAAGCTCTACAAGAAGAACTGGGACACGCAGCGAGTGTTCACCACGCCGACCAAGTGGGCGGCGCGGATCTTCGCCCGCGATTTCACCCTCACCGTCACGTGCACGGATGTCGCCGGCAACGTGACCACCGCAACCGCCGAGCCCGTGTTCGCGAAGCCGAACTCGTGAACATGGTGACCGGAACCCGGTCACTGTGTTCCCGGGAGCGGGTCAGTGCGTGGCGAGGTACTGGCTGCGGGTGAGGAGGCCGTCGGTGATGGCCGCGGCCGTGTCGTAGCCGTTGGCGATTCGCTCGCGAACGTCATCGGGGCCGAGGATCTCGGCGAGCTCGTCGAAGTGTTCCTCGCGGGCGGCGATCCATCGGCGCACCGTGGCGAGGTAGTCGGCGGTGAGGTCGACGACCTCCACGTCGCGGAAACCCGCCGTGTCGAGCATGCTCGGGTAGCTGGAACGAACGGCGACAGCGGGTGGGCCGAGACGGTGGGCCTTGCGCCGGGCCGGCTCGTCGAGGCCTGGGGCGGGCTCGATGGTGTGGAAGGCCATCACGCCGCCCGGCCGGAGGACCCGTCTGCATTCTCTCAGCACGGAGAGCTTCTGGTGGATTCAACAGAGGGCGTCGGAGTGGACCAGTGCGTCGAAGCTCCCTGACCGAAACGGCAGCGCGCGCCCGTCGGCGGGAACGGCACTCGCGCGGTCGGCGATGTGGTCGCCCCGGGCCCTGGTCCGGGCAGCTTCCGGTCCCTCGCCCACGGGGTCGGTGACGACCACGCTGCAGCCGGTGACCTTCGCCACGTGGAGCCCCGGCCAGCCGGTGCCCGAACCGAGGTCGAGCAGGAGGTCCTCCGGGCCGAGCGGGAGGCGACGAGCCAGTTCCCCGACCTGTTCCATCGTGGTGTAGCCGCTGGCGCCGTAGTCGGAGCCGGTCGACTCCAGCTCGGTGGCCCTCATCGCGTCGAGCCCGGCGAGACGGTGCCGTTCGGCGAACCTCTCGGTCTCCTCGGCGGGGCGCGCGGCCATTCCCCGAGTCTGCCCCAGACCCGGCGAACCCGTGAACAGAGGTGGCCGTCCCCGGCAGGATTTCTCGTCGGGAACGTGGGACCTTTGGCATCAGGTGGGCCTAACGGATCTCAGTAGCGTTGCATTCGTGCTCCTCGGTGACGGCG
>CBFCWZ010000413.1:0-2288 GCA_965601935.1 uncultured Ilumatobacteraceae bacterium | reverse complement strand
GCTTCCATCGGTGCCCGAGCCGCCCCCCAGGTCGCTCTCCGACGAGCCCAGCTCCGTCAGATCGAGTCCGGCGCAGAAGGCGGGGTCGGTTCCGGTGAGGACGATCACGTCGACGTCGGGATCGGCCTCGGCGGCGCGGATCCGCTCGGGAAGCAACCGCAGGACGTGGCTCGAGAGCGCGTTCCGGACGTCCGGTCGGTTCAGTGTGACGGTCGCGATCCGGCCATCGACCGACAGCAGAACGTCGTCGGGGTCGCCCGTAGGCTCGCGTCGCATCGCTCCATTGTTCTCACTCGCCGGGGAGGAAAGCGAGATGGAGATCGCCGAGCCTCACCAGGCTCGAGGCGATCCAGCCTCCCAGGGCCCCGAAGTGGTCGTCGAGAAGCGTGCTCGTTCCATCGGCAACGGTCTCCTCGGCGAGCTCGTAGAGCCCCTCGTAGGTGAGTTCCACGGCGTGCTCGATCGAGGCCGAGTCGTCCGGATCGAGGGGATCGGGATGGGCGATCTCGAGGGTCAGCCCGGCCCGTTCCAGCCTGTCGTCGCCGAGCAGAGGGCTGAGGGGTGGCATCGCCTCGTAGAGCGTCTCGGGGTCGGGCGGCTCGGCGAGGCGCTGGACCCGAAGCAGGATCTCGATCTCGATCGCGGGGCGCCGCTCGAGCTCCTCCTCGATGTACCAATGGCGGTAGGCGGCCTGGCTCCACGCCGGCCAGTCGAAGGTGATGTGGGCCACGACCCGCGGCGGCTCGCCCTCACCCGGCAGGCCATAGCTGGTCTCCCACGTGAGGTCCCCGAGCAGCACGTCGGACTGGAAGTGCTCCTCGAAGGCCTGCCGCTCCAGAAAGGCGGACTCGAAGGCGTCGCGCAGCGCGCTGATGGCATCGGTGAAGACGTGATCCAACATCGCCGCCCCCACGCTATCCCTGGTGGATGACGCGCGTCCGACACGACCCCGCCCGGGCGCGTTGAACGAACGCCCGGACCACCTGAAGCGCGAACCTGAAGCGGTGTCTGACACCATGGCGGGATGGCTCTTGTGTTGACCGATGTTGCCGACCGGGTGGGGACGCTCACCTTGAACAATCCCGATGAGCGGAACACGCTCACGGCGCAGATGGTGGCGGAGATCATCGAGGCGATGGAGGGGTTCGAGGCCGATGAGTCGGTCGGCGCCGTGGTGGTGACCGGTACGCCACCGGCGTTCTGTGCCGGGGCCAACCTGGGGAACCTGGCGGAGGCGACGGGGGAGAGCCTCGGAAACATCTACGAGGGGTTCCTGCGGATCGCCCGCAGTCCTCTGCCCACTCTGGCGGCGGTGAACGGTGCGGCCGTGGGAGCCGGGATGAACCTGGCCCTCGGCTGCGACGTGCGGGTCGTGAGCGAGCGGGCCAAGCTCGACACCCGCTTCCTCCAGCTCGGCATCCACCCGGGTGGGGGCCACACGTGGATGCTGCGCCGCATCGGCGGGCCGCAGGCCGCGATGGCGACGGTCGTCTTCGGCCAGGTCCTCGACGGGCGGGAGGCCGAACGGATCGGTCTCGCCTACCGCTGTGTGGCGCCCGACGACCTTCTCGACGCCGCGCACGAGATGGCTGCCAAGGCCGCCGCTGCGCCACGTGAACTGGCCATCACGACCAAGGCGACGATCGCCGCGATGGCCGATGTCGACACCCACCCGGAGGCGGTCGAGCGGGAGCTGGAGCCCCAGCTGTGGAGCACCCGCCAACCCTGGTTCGCGGAGCGTCTGGCGGCGCTGCAGAACCGGATCACGAGCCGCAAGAGCTGACGTTCCGGTCGGCTCGTCGCTGACCTGGAGGTTGCCGCGGAAACCGCGCGAATCGCGCAGAATCGTTACCTTGGGCCCAACACAGGGTGAACACCGATGGTCTATGGTCCGTCTTGCGAGTTCCCTCGCCAAATGCCGAAACCACTGTGGGAGACCACGAAGCAGGAGGTCCATGTCGATGAGCCAGCGCCACCGCGATAGCGATGTGCCGCCCCCGGTCAAGCAGGAGCTACGAGCTCAGGCCCATTCCGAGAGGCATCGGATCCACGTAGAGCTCCAATCGGTCGCGCAGGACGTGTCCGCCGGCCTGGAGCCCGAGGACGTCCACGAGCCCGGCGCGGCGTGGAAGCCGGAGCATCGCCGCGACGCCGAGGTCGCCAAGACCAAGGTCGCCAAGAGGTCGCGGACGAAGCGGCACTGGAAGACCAAGGCGTGGAAGAGGCGCACCTCCGTGCGCAAGCAGAAGGCTCGTCAGATCGAGATGGCCCAGGAAGGTACCTACTGA
>CBFCWZ010000412.1:0-2289 GCA_965601935.1 uncultured Ilumatobacteraceae bacterium | reverse complement strand
TCCAGGCTGGGCGACGAGTTGGGTCATCCGGTCGAATCGACCCAGGATGTCGTTTCGAGTGCGGCGCTGTCGGAGGCCGACGCCAGCCGGGTGCGAACCCTGCTCGACGCCGGGCGCGCGTTCGGGTTCGAGCGCGAGCGCCTCGAGGAGTCGGGTCTTCGTGTGGTCTCGGCCCTCGACGAGCACTTCCCGGTTCGGCTCAGGGAGCGCCTCGGACGCAACTGCCCACCGTTCCTGATCGTTGCTGGTGACCTCGACCGTCTGTCGCAGGGTGGGCTCGGAGTCGCCGGATCGCGTAATGCTTCGGAGGAGTCGCTCACGGCGACCCGGGTGGCTGCCATCGCCGCCGTGGAGCGAGGGTGGACGGTCGTCACCGGGCTCGCCAGAGGAGTCGACCAGGTTGCGTGCGACGCCGCGCTGGCCGCCGGAGGCGCGGCCGTCGGGATTCCCGCCGAGGGGATCCACGTGGTCTCGCGTCGGCCTCAGGTTCGACGTGCCGTTCACTCGGGGGCGTTGACGGTCGCCAGCCCCTACGGGCCGAACGCCCGGTTCACCGCTGGAACCGCGATGGGCCGCAACAAGATCATCTACGCCCTCTCGACGGCTGCGTTCGTGGCCAGCGCCGACCAGGACTCCGGGGGAACCTGGGCCGGGGCCGTCGAGAACCTGAAGCGGGGATGGTGCCCGGTCGGCGCGTGGACTGGCTCCGGGGCGCGTGAGGGCAACGAGGCGCTCGTGGCACAGGGGGCTCATCCGATCACCGACGTCGCGGAGCTGTTCGACATGCCGGCGGCGGAAGCCACCGAGTCGTCCCAGACGACGCTGTTCTGATCGCCTGGCCGTGCACGACGGGGCGGGCGGTCAGTCGTCGAGGCCGCCGTAGATGGTGGCTTCGAAGACGGGGTTGTTGATGTCGCCGCGTGTGGCGATCAGCTTGCCCTCGGTGAAGTAGGGGACGCCGAGGTGTTCGTTGGCGGCGCGGATGGCGGGGGCGGCGATGTCGTTGTGGTCGGCGTCGCGTGGGGCGTCGAGCAGGACGTGGAACGACGGCAGGTCGGGGTAGATGACGGCCACCCACCAGAGAGGTCGTATGCGACCGGGGAGGTCGACCTCGTCGGACAGCACCGTGCCCCCGTCGAGCGGCGCTCCAGGCGGGAGCGTCGCCGTGCTCACCGGCTCGTAGCGGAGCGCGGGCTTGCTCGGCGTGTCGTCGGGGAAGTCGTCGATGCTGAGTGGCTTGCCGTCGCGGAACACGGCGCCGACGCCGTAGCCAGAGTCACCGTCGGCGGCTTCCGGCGGCCAGTAGACGATCGCCCCGCCTTCCATGATGTGGTAGTCGGGGTCGGCGTCGATCATCTTCCGGGCGGCGGAGCGGGGCGTGTTCTTGTCGGGGAGTGGCATCGGTCGGTGTGGAGATCCTCGTTCTGGTCGGGTGTTGTCGGGTCGGCCCGCCACCCTTTCGAGTGACGGGCCTCGCTGCGACCAACCCCGTGTACTGGTGCGGGGTTGACGCTCGCAGCCGGCGCACTGACCATTCTCGCAGGAGGGTGTGACACCGAATCCGGCGTCGTGGGTCCCGCTATCGGGTCTCGCGGAGGACCGTGGCTCGGTTCGTCAGGGTGGTGGCGAGGGTCTGGTGGGCGGCGAAGCCCTCGACGTCGAACTTGCGGTCGGGGATCCGTGCGTTGCCGTACACCGAGCCGTAGAGGGCCCCGGTGATCGCCAGGGTCACCCGGTCGTTGCCGCTCATCGCTGCGGCCGCCGACAGGACGTCCCGGAAGTCGTCGTAGGTCATCGCCGTCAACGCGACGACGAGCGCATCGTCGGCGTGGGCGGTGAACGGGACGGGGACCTCGGGGTCGCCGTCGAAGACCGACTCGATCCGGTGCCCGACGTGCCGTTCGGACGACGAGCTCGCCAGTCGATGGACCAGCTCCGCGGGGATCATCGCTTCGGGTCGGCGGACCTGGGTGGCGATGATCCCGGCGAGCAGGGCCGACGCACCCGCGGCGATCGGGTGGGCGTGGGTGGTGACGGCGTCGAGGGCGCCGGCCAGGCCTGCTCGCTCCGGTGAGCCGGCCTGCACGAGGCCGACGGCGACGGCGCGGGGGAGTGCCCCGTCGCCGTAGGACGGAGGAGCGGCCTGGCTCCACTCGACCCCGCGCCGCGTGTTGGCGATGGTGTGGTTCAGTGCGTTCCCCGGGTCGCGCAGCGCCGCGCTGCGCAGCATCAGCTCGCGGCCCACGGCCGGCGCTGCGGAGTACTCATCGGCGCCGAGCGCGTCGGCGG
>CBFCWZ010000411.1:0-2311 GCA_965601935.1 uncultured Ilumatobacteraceae bacterium | reverse complement strand
ACGAACCGACTCGACGGCCGGATCCCTGACCAGGGACGACGAGCATTCCGGCCGACTCGCGAAACCCCAGGTCGTGCCCTATCCGCGCGGTTCCCAGACACCACGGTTGTCGGGACGTGTCATCACGACTGCCCTGATTCGTGCGGGTGGAACGTCACGGTCGAGGAACGGGTGGAGGGGCCCGTCGCGGTCAGGCTGCGGGGGAACCCTGCCCACCCCTACTCGGCGGGCGAATTGTGCCCGAAGGTGAACCGGTTCCTCGACCGTGTGTACAGCCCCGACCGGATACTGCATCCTCTGCGGCGTGTCGGGCCGAAGGGGTCCGGGGAGTTCGAGCAGATCAGCTGGGACGAGGCACTCGGAACGATCGCAAAGCAGCTTCACGCGGTGATCGACGAGCACGGCCCCGAGGCGGTGCTCCCGTTCTCCGATGCCGGCAACCAGAGCCTGCTCTCGATGATGGGTCTGAGCGGCCGCTTCTTCGGCCACATGGGGGCCAGCCGCCTCCGCCGGGCCATCTGCGGGCCCACCGCCGGGGCAGGACATGCGATGACCGTCGGGTCCGGCCGCAGCCTCGACCCGATGGAGCTGGAGCACAGCCGGCTGATCCTTCTCTGGGGGACCAACACCCGCCTGACCAACCGCCACCTCTGGCCGACCATCGAGAAGGCCCGTGCCGACGGCGCCCGCATCGTGGTCATCGACCCGGTCCGCACCGTCACCGCCGACGCGCTCGACGAGTCACGGGGCGACCGGTTCATCCAGCCACTGCCGGGCACCGACATCGCTCTCGCGCTCTCGATGATGCACGTCGTCATCCGCGACGGCCTCACCGACGACGCGTGGATCGCCGGGCACACCAACGGTTTCGAGGAGCTCCGGGCCGCCGTCGAGGAGTGGACGCCCGAGCGGGCCGCCGAGGTCACCGGCCTCGATGCGCCGACGATCGTGGAGCTGGCGACCGACTACGCCACCGTTCGGCCTGCCGCGATCCGCACGCTGATCGGAGCGGAGCACCACGAGAACGGGGCCATGTTCTTCCGCACCCTCGCCTGCCTCCCCGCTCTGACCGGCGCCTGGGCAGAGCGAGGCGGTGGGTTGTCGCGCAGCGTCGGCTGGTGGACCGAGGGCCAGATCGACGAGGGCGCGTATCTCCGCCCCGACATGGAGTTCCGCGCCGACGGAACGCGCCCCCGCGAGCTGAACATGAGCCGGCTGGGCGGGATCCTCACCACCCCTCATGCCGGCGAAGAGTCGGGGCCCGGCGTCCATGCCGTCGTGGTGTGGAACTGCAATCCGCTCGTGATCGTGCCCAACGCCGACGCGGTCCGGCGAGGGTTGGAGCGCGACGACCTGTTCACCGTGGTCCACGAGCAGTTCCTCACCGACACCGCCCGGTATGCCGACATCGTGCTGCCGGCGACCACCCAGATCGAAGCCGACGACGTGGTGTTCCCGTGGGGTCATCTGTGGGTCGGCTGGAACGGGGCGGCGATCCCGCCGCGGGGCGAGGCCTGCCGCAACACCGAGCTGTTCCGGCGGCTGGCGCAGGCAATGGGCTACACCGATCCCGCGCTCTTCGACGACGACGAGACGCTGCTCGGACAGGCCCTCCCCACCATCGACATCGAGGAACTGCGTTCGGTCGGATGGGTGCGCGCGCCCTATCCGGGCGACGGACGACCGTTCGGCGACGGCCACTTCGACACGGCGTCGGGCAAGGTCGACCTCGTGTCCGACACGCTCGAGCGGATGGGCCAACCGGCAGTGCCCGCGTTCGTCGCTCCCCGCGAGGGCCCGCACGGCGACCCCGACCTCCTCGCCCGCTACCCGTTGCAGTTGCTCACGCCGAAACACCACACTCGGTTCCTCAACAGCGGATACTCCGACCTGCCCAAGCACGGCCCGGCCGAGGGCGGCCCGTTCGTGGAACTCGACCCGGCCGACGCCGCCGCGCGCGGGCTCACCGAGGGCGACACCGCCCGCGTCGCGAACGACCGCGCCAGCGTCGAGGTGCCGGTGCGGATCAGCGGCCGACTGCGCCCCGGTGTGGCAGCGATCCCGTTCGGCTGGTGGCGTTCACACCACCCGGACGGCAAGGTCGCCAACAGCCTCACCAACGACACGCTCACCGAATGGGGCGGCGGCGTGGCGTACAGCGACACCCTCGTCCAGGTCGAGCCGACGTAGTGGAGGGCGCACCCCACAACCGGAGCGAGCACGAGCACCAGCTCACGATGTGTGCTCCGAGCCCTTGACAATCAGGGTCGGTAGCCTCCTGGCTCATGGCAGGCGAGCTGATCTACGCCTT
>CBFCWZ010000410.1:0-2320 GCA_965601935.1 uncultured Ilumatobacteraceae bacterium | reverse complement strand
GCGATCGCGACCGGGATCGGCATGGTCTTCCAGCACTTCATGCTGGCGGCCAACTTCACGGTGTGGGAGAACGTCGTTCTCGGCCAGGAGCCCGGAACGCGACTCTCGCTGAACTCACGTCAAGCGCGCAAGGACCTCCGGGAACTCGGCGAACGCTACGGCCTCGAGGTCGATCCCGATGCGCTCATCGACGCCCTCGGCGTGGGCCAGAAGCAGCGTGTGGAGATCTTGAAGGTTCTCTATCGCGGAGCGACCATTCTCATCCTCGACGAACCGACGGCAGTGCTGGTGCCCCAAGAGGTCGACGCTCTCTTCAAGTCGCTGCGGGACCTCACCGAACACGGCTCCACGGTGATCTTCATCTCGCACAAGCTCGACGAGGTGCTCACGTACGCCGACGCCATCACGGTGATCCGCCAAGGAAAGACGGTCGGCGAGGTCCCCGACCCCTCGCAGGTCACCTCCCGGCAGCTGGCCGAGATGATGGTCGGGAGCGAGTTGCCGACGCCCGAGACCCGGCTCAGCACCGTCACGGAGACACCGGTTCTCGAACTCTCGAACATCACCGTGCTCGACGAGGAAGGCGGCCGGGCGCAGCTCGACGACGTGTCGCTCACGATCCACGAGGGCGAGATCCTCGGCATCGCAGGTGTCGAGGGCAACGGTCAGAGCGAGTTGGTCGAAGCGATCATCGGACTCACCCCGATGAACGGCTCCCTGATCGTCGCCGGTGATCGGATGGACGAACTGTCCACGCACGAGCGACGATCCCGCGGCGTGGGCTACATCGCAGAGGACCGGCAGAAGGACGGCCTCGTGCTGCCGTTCTCGCTGTGGGAGAACGCCGCACTCGGCCATCAGTACCAGGCGCCGTACTCGAAGGGACCATGGATCGACATCAGCGGGGCCAAGCGACAGACGGAAACGATCGTGGAGGAGTTCGATGTCCGGACCCCCGGAATCGACGTCCCCATGTTCACCCTTTCGGGCGGCAACCAGCAGAAGCTCATCGTCGGCCGCGAGATGACCGCCGAGCCGAAGGTGCTGCTCGCGGCCCATCCCACCCGCGGCGTCGACGTGGGCGCCCAAGCCGGGATCTGGGATGTCCTGCGAGATGCGCGAGAAGCCGGTCTCGGCACACTGCTCATCTCCGCTGACCTGGAGGAGCTGATCGGCCTGTCCGATCGTCTCCTCGTCATGTTGAGGGGGCAGATCGTGGCCGAACTCGACCCGAACGACGTCACGCCCGCCGAACTCGGCTCGTACATGACGGGCGCGAAGGAGGACAGCTGATGCTGAAGCGGATCTGGCGGGCCTCCCTCGCCCCCCTCATCGCCGCCGCGTCGGCGATCATCATCTCGGCAATCGCGCTGTGGATCTCCGGGAACGATCCCATCGAGGCCTTCTCGGAGATGTGGAAGTCGATCGACTCCACCGAGTCGGTGGTGTTGATCATCAACCGAGCCGTCCCCCTGTACATCGCCGGTGTCGCGGTGGCGATCGGGTTCCAGATGAACCTCTTCAACATCGGTTCCAACGGCCAGTTCATCCTGGCCGCGCTCATCACCGGATGGGCCACTGCAGAAGTGGACCTCCCACCTGTTCTCCACGTGCTCTTCGCCGTCAGCCTCGCGATGCTGGTGGGCGGTTCCTGGGCGCTCATCGCCGGTGTTCTGAACGTGACTCGCGGCGTCAACGTCGTCGTGTCGACGATCATGCTCAACTTCATCGCCATCGGCCTGGCGTCGTTTCTTCTCTCGGAGTTCTTCCGCGACGAAGAACGCGGCGGGCTCGTGGCGCAGACCAAGCCCATCCCCGATTCGGCCCAGCTGCCACCGCTCAACGCGATCTTCGAGTTCTTCGGCTTCAACTTCGGCGATGGGGTCGAGTTACTCGGCTTCCTGCCGCTCGCCATCCTGCTCGGCATCGCCTACTACGTGTTGCTCAACCGGGCCCGGTTCGGGTACAACCTCCGCCTCTCCGGCCAGAGTGCCGACGCGGCCCTGTCGGCGGGCGTCAACCCCAAACGTATGGTGCTGCTGACACTCTTCATGTCAGGTGCGGTTGCCGGGTTGATCGGCCTGCCGTTGCTGCTCGCGGACCCGAGCTTCCACAAATACGGCGACGCCTTCCCCTCCCAGCTCGGCTTCACCGGTCTCGGCCTCGCTCTGCTCGGCCGCAACCACCCCCTCGGGATCGGAGCCGCGGCCCTCGTGTGGGCAACGATCGAACGAGCCACCCAACGCCTTGGTCCGATCGGTGTTCCCCCCGAGATCGGCCGCATCATGCAGGGTGCCTTCCTCCTCTCGGCGGTGATCGC
>CBFCWZ010000409.1:0-2320 GCA_965601935.1 uncultured Ilumatobacteraceae bacterium | reverse complement strand
GTGCCGACCAGCACGGGCAGCATGAGGATGAGGCCGAGGCCGAACACCAGCGCCGACCACGAGAAGAAGGGGATGCGGCGCATCGTCATTCCCGGCGCCCGGGTGGTGAGGATGCTGGTGACCAACGCACCGGCCGAAGCGACCAGGCCGATGGCCATGAGCCCCTGCGAGGCGATGTAGAGGCCGACCATGTCGGACTCGAGGCCGGCGGAGCCGCCGTCGTTGACAAGGGCGATGTCACAGAGGACTGCGCCGCCGAGCCAGGCCCACAATCCGGCCATCGCCATGCGCGGGAAGGCCATGGCACGGGCGCCCAGCTGGAGCGGCACGACCACGAGGCAGAGGCCCATCGCCAACGGGAGCAGCGAGCCGAAGACGAGGCCGATGCGCTGGGCGTCGAAGAGTTGAGCCCAGGCATCCTGGTCGAGGGCCGTGTCGGTGCCGTCGGTGCGTTCGACGTTGATGATCACGTTGAGGACGACGGTGGCGAGGAGCCCGAGCGTCCCGAGGATCAGGTAGAGGCGGCCGACCTTCTTGTGGTCGTCGGCTGCCACCCAGGACAGGATCGACGAGGCGGCGCCGTCGTTGGCGGCGGTGCTGGCCTCGTCAAGGCTGGTTTCAGTGGTGGTCATACGGCGTCAGGACTCACTTGGTGAAGTGGGTTCGAATCGGGATGTGGGTCGTTCTCGTCTCAGGACGTGCAGGCCCGGCCGCACGACGGCCCGAGACTACTGGCACGCGCCCCGCGAACCAGAAATTGCACGCACCTCGTGAACTAGTGCGGTGTCAGTGAACGTCTGGGGTGGAGCGTCGAGTCGGATTCGCTGCTGGCACGGCGCGGCGACGAAGGACTGGCCGTGCCCCACTTCGAGGAGTCCGCAACGCCGCCAGCGGCGAATCCAGCCGACGGAACATTCGAACGTTTGCTGAGACGGCACTGGTACTCAGATCCCGTACCTCACGAGGACGTCGACCGTCATCGCGCCGAACAGCAGGGTCACGTAGGTGATCGAGAAGTTGAAGAGCCGCATCGAGCCGGCGGACGTGGGGTGCTTCTTCAGCATCACCGTGCCGGCGATGAAGGCCACACCGAGCGCCGCGGCGCTGATCCCGTAGATCCAGCCGAGTTCGGCCACCGGGATGAGGACGAGGGTGGTGATCACGAGAGCGACCGTGTACCAGATCATCTGGACGACAGCTCGCTCCAGCGGGATCACGGTGGGGAGCATCGGCACGTCGGCTGCGCGGTAGTCGTCGGCGTACTTCACGGCCAGCGCCCAGAAGTGGGGCGGCGTCCAGAGGAACATGGCGACGAACAAGACGAAGGGCGGCCAGTCGAGCGAGTTCTGGACGGCGGTCCAGCCCACCAGAACAGGGACGGCACCGGCGGCGCCGCCGATCACGATGTTCTGGCGGCTCGTGCGCTTCAGCCAGAGGGTGTAGACGCCGATGTAGAACGCCGACGCGGCAATGGTGAGCACCGCCGACAGCGGGTTTGCGCCGAGCCACAACACCACGAAGGCGGCCACGTGCAGGACCGCAGCGAAGATCAGGGCGTTGCGGGGCTCGATCACGCCGGTGACGAGAGGGCGTTCCTTCGTCCGCTCCATCTTCGCGTCGATGTCGCGGTCGATGTACATGTTGACGGTGTTGGCACCGCCGGCGGCCAGCGCACCACCGATGAAGGTGGCGATGATCAGGTCCCAGTCGGGCCAGCCCTGCTCGGCCAGCACCATCGTGGGGATGGTGGTGATGAGCAGGAGCTCGATGATCCGCGGCTTGGTGAGGGCGACGTAGGCACCCACCCTGTTCTTGGGCACCCGTCGGCTGCCGTGCGCGACGCCGCCCGGAGACAAGCGCGAGGGGACAACAGGTCGACTGCCGACAGCCATGGGTCGCCCATCGTACGGTCGCGTCGGGAGGGCGACCAACGCAGGAACACAGTCCGCGCCGCGCGATCGCGTGACGAATCGTCCGGCCACGACCATGAAGTGGCCTTCGCCTGCCCCCGATTCGCGCACCGTCCCGGCAGAATGTGGGCGTGCCCACGACGCTCGAGCCCACCGAGGTGGTCGATCCCGACCTCAGTGACGACGTGGGCGTCGACCGCCCCTGGGTGGTCATCGTGTGGAACGACCCCATCAACCTGATGAGCTACGTCACCTACGTGTTCCAGAAGCTGTTCGGGTACTCCCTCGAAAAGGCCACCGAGCTGATGCTCGACGTGCACGAGAAGGGCAGGGCCGTGGTGGCACAGGGCAACAGAGAAGAAGCGGAGATGCATGTCTTCCGCCTCCACGAGCACAGCCTGTGGGCCTCG
>CBFCWZ010000408.1:0-2353 GCA_965601935.1 uncultured Ilumatobacteraceae bacterium | reverse complement strand
GTGAAGGCCCGGTGGTAGCCTCAGGGCTTCCGGGGCCGTTAGCTCAGTTGGTTAGAGCACTTGCATGACGCGCAAGGGGTCAGGGGTTCGAATCCCTTACGGCCCACCCGAAACGTCCAGGTCAGAGGCGGTTTTCTGACATGGGCGTTTCGCGGATCACCCCGACGTAGCCAGGTTGAGCGTAGCTTTCCGGGACGACTGGCTCGAAGCCGGGTGCCTCGCCGTCAGCGCCAGCAGCCGCCACCGCCACGCCCGCACCAAGCCACCCAACACCATCGCCAACGCCCGCCATCTGCTCCCCCGCCAGGTCCGCCCCGATGTGGGGAAGCTCTGGGTCGATGGCACGAGCACCGAGCGCCTCGAAGAGGCGTTCGCCGCCTTGGCCGCCCAGGGCTACGCGACCAGCACCGTCGATCGCAGGAAGCTGTGCCTAGACCAGTGCATGCCAGGCCGCGGAGCGGGCCCGGCGGATGAATACCAACCCTGCGGATGATGTGCTGCTCCCGGCGGCCCGCTGATCGAACGAGCGGAAGTCCCTCAGCATCGAGCAGGCCCAACAGCTAGTCGTCGAAACGATCCCCAGGGCGCCCAACCGGCCACGTGGCTCACCGGGCTCATGCGCGGCCTCCGCCCCGGCGAGCTGACCGGGCTCCGCTGGCCCTATGTCCACCTCGACGGCGACGATCCGAGCATCGACGTGGCCGAGCAGGCCCTCGAGATCCACGACGAGTACGCCGGACAGGCCCCGCCCCCACTCCCCTGCGGGCTTCGTCTCCCCACCGTTCGCGATGTAGCCCTGGATCCTTGCACCCCGGGGCTACATCCTCGTAGTTTGATCCGGGGCAACCGAGTCGACATCTCTCTGTGAGCTCGGCCGGACGGAGCAGCCTGACCGGCGCTCGGAGAGGAACGTCCATGGACCAGATCGTGATCGCACGACGTTACGCCACATCGGTGTGCACGAGCATCGCGGTCGCAATGCTCGTCGGAGCAGCGGCTCTGCTCATCGTATTGGCGGCGTTCGCCGACCGAGCCGAGGCCCAGGCCGGCCCGGTCGGGTTGCCGATCGAACGTGACAACCCGACGCAGGAGTGTGCCGACATCGGGCAGGCGCTGTACGGCTACCCGCTGGGCGTAGTCGGCAAGATCGATCCCGGGCCACCGCCCGACCGCCAGGTCACCGTGAACGGCGTGACCCTCACGGCCTCGGGGAGCTTCGCAGACATGTCGTGGACCTCCACCGCGCCCGTCGACGCCGTGTTCGTCAAGGCGGGACAGGGTGGGAACGCGTACCCGTACGACAACGCGACCTCGGGCACGGGCCTGGTGTCTCCCATGGACAGCATCAGCCACGTGACGTTCTGCGCCGACGCCGATGTCACGGTCGTCAAGGACGCCGACCCTGCCGACGACACTCGTTTCGATTTCCTTCTCGACCGCACCGGCGTGCCGCTCGTCCCCTTCCAGCTCTCGGATCCGAGCGCCCCGGAGTCCCGGTTCCGACTCCCACCCGGCCAGGTGATCGAGATCGCCGAGGTCGGCCTGCCGATAGAATGGAGCCTCGAGACCATCGAGTGCACGGGCGTCGACATCCTCGGCGCCCCGCTGACGCCCATCGTCGTGATGCCGCAGTCCCCTAGCGGCGGATCCGTGGAGTTCGCCCCGGCCACGGGAGACCAGTGGACGTGCACCTTCACCGACGTCGCCAGCTTCGGCCGCATCCGCGTGGTCAAGCAGACCGCGCCTGCCGGCTCGCCGACGGTGTTCGACTTCACCACGTCCTACACGGCAGGGTTCCAGCTGAGCGACGGGCAGGCGAACATCTCCGGCCAGCTCGATCCGGGGACCTACTCGGTGGTCGAGACCGTGCCCGCCGGATGGGTCCTGGTCGCGTCGTGCGACGACGGCTCCAGCCCCGACGCCATCGACCTCCAGGCAGGCGAGCTCGTGACCTGCACCTTCGTGAACGCCATGGACGACGTGGTGGGGGCGGTCTCGGTCACCAAGACCGTGTCGGGCGAGGTCGGCGTCTACGAGGGCGAGCCGTTCGAGTTCGAACTCAACTGTGACGACAACCTCTTCAGCGAATCCTTCCAGCTCGTCGCCGGCGCCACCTTCACCTCCGGACCCCTCCCCGTCGGCTCCGAGTGCACGGTGACGGAGACATCGGAGCCGGATCTACCGGCCGGCTTCGTGTTCGGCGACCCCGTCTTCGACCCCTCCAACACCGTCACCATCGCCGCCCTCTCCGTCACCCCCATCACCGTCGACAACCCCATCGAAGAGCTCACCGGCGCCGTCTCGGTCACCAAGACCGTGTCGGGCGAGGTCGGCGTCTACGAGGGCGAGCCGT
>CBFCWZ010000407.1:0-2365 GCA_965601935.1 uncultured Ilumatobacteraceae bacterium | reverse complement strand
CGGTGCCGGGCCGAACTGCTCGGCGCCGTACATGAAGGCGGCGGTGTCACGGACGGTGCGGGTGACGACCCCGTCGATCGTGAAGTCGACCGGCACCAACTTCGGGTCCGGCTCCTTGGCAATGCGCCCGCGCGACGGCTTCAGCCCCACGAGGCCACACGAGGCGGCCGGAATGCGGATCGACCCTCCGCCGTCGTTGGCGTGGGCGATCGGCACCACACCTGCCGCCACCAGTGCGGCTGATCCACCCGACGATCCGCCGGTGGAGTGGTCGAGGTTCCACGGGTTCCTCGTGATGCCGGTGAGGGCCGGCTCCGTCGTGGCGGTCAGACCGAACTCGGGTGTCGTCGACAGGCCGATCGGGAGCAATCCCGTCGACTCGATCTGGTCGACCGTCGGCGAGTTGGCCGGAGCGGGGACGTCGGGCATCGCCCTCGACCCGAACCGGTTCGGCAGGCCGGCCACCGAGGTGAGCCCCTTGATGAACGTCGGCACGCCGGCGAGCACACCCGTCGGTGAGCCAGCCGCGCGGGAGCGTGCACCATCGGCGTCGAGAAGGGTGACCGCATTCAGTTCGGCGTTCACCTTCTCGGCGCGGGCGAGAGCCGCGTCGACGAGTTCAGTGGGCGAGACCTCCCCGTCGGCAACCATCTCGGCCAGCGCCACCGCATCGTGGTCACCGAGTTCGTCGTCGCCGAATGCGTGCACCGATGTCGTCACCAAGATCTCCTCTGGAGGTTGCGGAACGGTCGTCGGATCGTACGCCGCCGCGCAGTGGGAGACCGAGTGGTGGCGGTCAGGCGCCGGACCAGCGCACCCGACACCTCTCGTGCCACACCTCCATCAGACCGGTCTCACCGGTGAGGCCGACGGTCGAGCCGTCGGTGCGGTTCCACATGAGAAGGTAGAGCTGGGATGCCGTCCCGGAGACGGTGAGATCGACCTCGCGGGCCTGTCGCGACGTGTCCATCCCCTCCGGGTCGAGGGTGACGTACCAGTGCTCGTCGACGTCCTCCGCATGGATGTCGAGCACCTTCGGGGACTCCACCGGGATGGGCCTCCGCCCGGGGGCGAAGCCCGAGACGAGCTCGTCGAGCATGTCGGCGGCGAACCGGGGCTCGAAGTGACTCGGGATGCCTCGCGCGACCTCGGCGTCGAACCGGTGGATCGCCAGCTCACTGGCCTGACGGCGAGACCACATCGTCAACGGCGTGGGAGCCGGGAGGAACGTGAAGCACTGGTGGTCGGGCGGTTTCGATTCGAGGACACGCACCAGGTTCTCGTTCGTGGCGCGATACCACCGGACGAGGTCGGCGTCGTCGGGCCACGAGGCCAGATCGGGCCAGTAGCGGGCGAGGACCGACATGTCGTCGACGTCGAGCCATTCCTCCGACGGACACGCCACGTTCGCGGCGGCCCAGAGATGGATGAGCCCGACGTGGCGGACCAGCTCACGCATGTCCCACCCCTCGCAGGGCGGGATGTCGACGCTCAGGTCACCCTTGTCGGCGACCGTGGCGAAACGGTCGCCCTCCGAGGCGACGAACTCGATGTACTCCGCGACTTCCATGTGACCCCTCCAGCGAGCCCGATCCTAGGACTCGGTCTTGTTCCTGCATTTTGCAGTACCGATTGTAGTGCAGATTGCAGTATCGTCAAGACGTGCCGTCGCGACTCACCACCTCCTCCTATGCGGTCCTCGGATTGCTCGCGATCAGGGAGTGGACCGGCTACGAACTCACACAGCAGGCCACGCGGAGCCTGCGGTTCGCCTGGCCGAAGTCCGAACGCCTCCTGTACGCCGAGCCGAAGAAGCTCGTCGAGCACGGACTGGCGTCGGCGCGCGAGGAGTCGGTCGGTCAGCGCGGTCGCACCGTCTACGCGATCACCGAGGCCGGGCGAGAAGCCCTCACGGCGTGGACCACCACCACACCTCAACCACCGGTACTGGAAGCCGAGGCGCTTCTCCGGCTCCTCTTCGCCGAGCACGGCACCACCGACGACCTCATCGCTGCGCTCGACGCATTGGCCGCCGATGCCGCCGCTCTGCACGAGGAGGTGACCACGATCAACGTCGGCTACCTCGGCGGCGGGCACCCCTTCCCCGAGCGGACGCACCTGTCGGTCCTGTTCGCCACCTTCCAGCTGGAACTGTTCGACCTGATCGTGAGGTGGGTCGACTTCGCCAAGGCCGAGATCGCCACCTGGCCGGCGACCGAGAACCTCGGCATGACCGACCACACCGAGGCCATCCTCCACGCCATCAAAGAACGCCGCTCCGCCCTGACCAGCAACTAACGCGACCGGTGTCAGACACCTGTTGCAGGTTTGCGTTGCAGGTTGAGTTAGATTGCGGGCGCAAACA
>CBFCWZ010000406.1:0-2375 GCA_965601935.1 uncultured Ilumatobacteraceae bacterium | reverse complement strand
CCGAACCAGTTTGGCGAACGGCAACCGTCGACGCCCTCGCCCGCCTCGCTCGGACCAACGGCGTTGGCAATCCAAGGGTCCCACGCAGCCGATCGAGTCGCCCTGATCGGTGCGCCTTCGCTACGCCTCATCGAGCGACGCCGACGCACTCGCCGCCTTCGACCTCGGCGATGACGCGACGCCGTGGCTCGCAGAAGTGCGCGAGATCGTCGCCGGCCTCATCGGGTGGCGTGACGATCCCGGGGCGCTGCACGAGATCTCGGGGACGTGGACTGGGCGGCAAGCTCCGGATCTGAGACTCGTCGGGAACGTGGTGGGCGACGACCTGCGGGCGATCCTCGAGGGCCTCGACCCCGAAGCGGGGACATCGCTCGGCCGAGCACTGCGCGATCGGGAACTCGCCGACGGGACGATCGTGAAGGCGGTCGCCGGGTTCGACGCGACGTTCTCGGCGCCGAAGTCGTTGAGCGTGCTCTGGGCGCTCACCCGCGACGAACGGCTCCTCGATGCACACGACGTCGCCGTCGACGCCGTGCTCGCCCACCTCGAACGCTTCGGGTCCACGACTCGGGTTCGTTCCGCCGATGGCCGGCTGCATCCCGACTCGCAAGGTCTGACGATCGCCGCGTTCCGCCAAACGACGTCGCGGGCGGACGATCCGCAGATCCACACCCACTGCGTCATCTCCGCCAAGGTGCAAACCGATACCGGCCGTTGGCTCGCGCTCGATGCCCGCTACTTGAAGCGGCATCAGCGGATGCTGGGCGGGCTGCACCAGTCGGTCGTACGCAACGAACTCACCCACCGGTTCGGGATCGACTGGGGCGGCATCGAACACGGCCAGGCCGAGATGTCGGCGATGCCCGACGACCTCCTCACCGTCTTCTCCAAACGCGCCGACGAGATCGGCGACGCCCTCGCCGTGAAGATCGAAGAGTTCGCCACCCGGCAGGGTCGGGAGCCGAACCAGTGGGAACTCGGCGCGCTCAAGCGCGAAGCCGCCGTCGACACCCGCAACCACAAGACCGGCAACGGCGTCAACGACCTGATGACACGGTGGGACGCCGAAGCCGCCGCAGTCGGATGGAACGCCCGCACACTGATCGACACCCTCAACACGGAGCGCGTCGACCGGACCGATCCACCACCGGCGGTCTCGGTCGATGAGTTGATCGATCGACTGTCCACGTCGGGGTCGACGTGGAACCGCGCCCAGATCGTTGCGGCCTTGTGCGACATCGCCCGTCCGAACCCTGCCGTCACGGGTGAGCAGTGGGCCGAGCACATCGAGCAGTGGGCCGACGCTGTCATCGCCCGCTGTATCGAACTCGACCCCACCGAGACCACCGCACCTCGTCGCGGGTCGGATGGTCGGTCGTTGCTGCTCGAGCCGATCAGCCCGCACATCACGACCGAAGCGATCCTCACCGAAGAAGAACTCATCGCCTCCTGGGCCCTCACCGCCCAGGCCGATGACCCGCAGCCCTCGACCACCGTCGACGTCGAGCGCCTCGATGTCATGCAGGCTGACGTCGCCGCGGCGGTCGCTGGCGAGGACCGACTCGTGCTCGTCGTCGGCCCCGCCGGCGCCGGCAAGACCACCACCCTCCGAGCGGCGATCGACGACTGGCGCGATCAGCGCCGCCCGGTGTTCGGGGTGGCGCCGACAGCGAAGGGCGCCCGTGTCCTCAAACGAGAGACCGGCATCGAGACCGACACCCTTGCGAAGCTCATCCACGAATGGCGGCGCCTCGACCGCGGACCCCTCGACCACTACCGGCTACCCGCCGGGACGACTGTGATCGTCGACGAAGCCGGCATGATCGGCACCAACACCCTCGCCGCCCTTACCCAACTCACCGACCAACACCACTGGCGGATCGCACTGGTCGGCGACCCCTACCAGCTCCAGGCCGTCGGCCGCGGCGGCATGTTCCACGAACTCACCGTCACCGGACGCGTTCACGAACTCGACCGCATCCACCGCTTCACCGAACCATGGGAAGCCACCGCGTCCTTGAAGTTGCGACGCGGCGACCCGGGAGCGCTCGACGACTACCTCGCCCACGACCGCATCATCCCGGGCACGTTCGACGAGCAACTCGCCCTCCTGGTCGACCGATGGAACGACGCGCATGCCGCCGGGGAGACGTTGGCGATCACGGCGTCGAGCAACGATCACGTCGACCGAATCAACCACGCCATCCAACAAGCACGCGCCGACAACGGCGACATCGATCCCACCGTGCTCGCGCCGATCGCCGGGCACGAGTTCACCTGTGTCGGCGACGTGATCGTCCCCCGACGCAACGACCGGCGACTCACCACCACGACCGCCGACCTGAACGGCCGGGTGCTGGCCACGCAGGCGGTGC
>CBFCWZ010000405.1:0-2390 GCA_965601935.1 uncultured Ilumatobacteraceae bacterium | reverse complement strand
CGTGACTGCCTGCTGGCCGTGGACGAGCAGCGCCGGGTTGAACGAGCCGATGTTGCCCATCGCCGACCCCCGCCCCCACCCGATCACGACCGGGAACGTGGGGAACACCGACTGCTCGACGTCCTGGCTGTTCTCGGTGGTGAAGGCCAGTTCCTCGTGACCGGCACCGATGCCGACCGCGTAGAGCAGGGCATCCTTCGAGTTCCAGCTCACCTCGATGGGGTCGCTCTTCGAACCGACGGCGTCGGGGTTGATGGGCATGGTTGGTCCTCCTGGGGTGTAGTCGGGTCAGGCGTCGAGCATGGTCTGGGGCCAAGAGCCGGTTGCTCCGTCCATTCCGGAGTTGGCCCGGGCTCGGCCGAGCAACTGCTCGACGACCGGGCCGAGCCGGGTGGGATCGTCGACGGGTTCGGTGGACGGGCCACGCATCCAGCCCTCGGCGACGGCCAGCGTCTGCCCGGATGCCTCGAACACGCGCCCGGTGACGCCCGCCGCCTCCTCTGAACAGAGCCAGGTGACGATGGGTGCGATCCAGTGTGGGGCGCGGGCCTCGCGCTCCTCGTCGGTCTCCGGCGCCGGGCCGAGCCCCTCGGTCATCCGGGTGAGTGCCACGGGGGCCACCGCGTTCACCGTGACTCCGTATCTGGCCACCTCGAGCGCCGCGATGTTCGTGAAGGCCGCGATGCCGGCCTTCGCCGCGCCGTAGTTGGTCTGTCCCGGGTTGCCGTAGATGCCGGACACGGATGTTGTGTTCACGATGCGGCCACTGACGTGCTCACCTGCCTTGGCCCGTTCTCGCCAGTACGCGACAGCCCACCGAGACGGGGCGAAGGTGCCCTTCAGGTGGACGTTGATGACGGCGTCCCACTCCTCCTCGGTCATGTTGGCCAGGACGCGGTCACGCAGGATGCCCGCGTTGTTGACCACGGCGTGGAGATCACCGAAGTTCTCGACGGCGGTGTTGATCATCCGCTGGGCGCCCTCCCAGTCGGCCACGTTGTCGCCGTTGGCGACCGCCTCACCGCCCATGCCACGGATCTCCTCGACGACCTGTTCGGCGGGGCTGAGGTCACCACCGGACCCGTCGACGGCCCCACCCAGGTCGTTCACCACGACCTTCGCGCCCTGCCGGGCGAGGCTCAAGGCGTGCTCGCGACCGATCCCGCGGCCGGCGCCGGTGACGATGGCGACGCGTCCTTCACACAGACGAGACATCTCGATCTCTCTCGTTTCCCTCGAGTCCGACACGGCGACGCCGCGGCCCCGTCGACGTCGACGGCGACGTGGGGATCGTAGATGGCGCCCCCCGCCGAGTTCCGAGCCGGGCGACGTGGGCGATTGCCGGACTTCCTCACGGGGTTGAACCGGTCACCGATCCCGCCGGACCGGCGCCTCGGGACACCGCCTCCGGCAACGCGTTCCACGACTGCCTCCGTAGGCTCGCACGAGTGACGGACCGGCCCGGTGAAGAGCAGATCAGCACCGACGTCGTCGTCGTGGGCGCCGGCCCGGCGGGAACCGCCGCCGCGATCGAGCTCAGCCGGAGTGGACGCTCGGTCGTCGTGGTCGACAAGGCAGTCTTCCCCCGCGACAAGTGCTGCGGCGACGGGCTCACCACACTGGCGCTGCGCGAGCTCGAACTCCTCGGGTTCGCCACGACCGAGGTCACCGACTGGCAACCGGTGGACGGTGCCGTGATCCGCTCCCCATCTGGCCTCCAGATCCGAATCCCCCTCCCGGATCAGGGCCTGTACGCGGCCGTCGCTCCCCGGCTCCAACTCGACGATGCCCTCGTACGACGGGCGCGGTCGGAGGGAGCCGACGTTCGGGATGGGCACGCGTTCCGCGGCCTCGAGATGCGCGGCGACCACGTCGTGGTCCGCGCCGACGGACTGTCGATCGCGACCCGCTACGTGATCGCGGCCGATGGGATGTGGAGTCCGGTACGCAAAGCGGTGGCTCCCCACGCCGCCCCCTATCTCGGCGAGTGGCACGGCGCCCGCCAGTACGCCTCGGGCGTCACCGGTCGAGCCGCCGACGAGCTGTTCGTGTGGTTCGAACCCGACCTCCTCCCCGGCTACGCCTGGTCGTTCCCCCTGCCGGGCGGCCGCGCCAACGTTGGATTCGGCGTACTGCGCAGCAGCGGACGCAGGGGCAAGGAGATGAAGGCACTCTGGGACGCCCTCGTGGAACGGCCCCACATCGCCGACGCCCTCGGCCCCGACTTCCGACTCGACGACCGCTACACCGCGTGGCCGATCCCCGCCCGGGTCGACCACATCGAGTTGGCCGTCGACCGAGTTCTGTTCGTGGGTGACGCCGCCGCGGCGACCGACGTGATGACGGGCGAGGGAATCGGCCAGGCGCTGCTCACCGGCCGGCTCGCCGCC
>CBFCWZ010000404.1:0-2396 GCA_965601935.1 uncultured Ilumatobacteraceae bacterium | reverse complement strand
CGCGACCCTCACCTTGGCAAGGTGATGCTCTACCAACTGAGCCACGTCCGCGTGTACCACGACCCCGTACCGGCACTGCCGCCAGGGTTTCGTGGCCCTCTGCAGGTGGTCAGGGGTATGGGCCTGCTCCGTCAGAGGGAGGCTGATTGTAGCAGCGCACTCCCCGTCGCCAACTCAGGGGATGCCGTTGAGCACGTCGCCCTCGGAGGCGACTCATGCGTCGATGACTCGAGTTCCGTCACCCGATCAGCTGAACGAAGGGTTTCGAGCGGCCGGGTCGCTCTAACGCGCACTCGATGACGAATTCCTGAAGAAGGAGGCAGAGCGAGGAGCACCGCGCAGCGCACCGCTTCGTCGGCACCTACGTTGCGAGCATGTCACCACCGATCCGCCGCCTCCTCACCCTGGGGATCGTGATCGGACTGGCGATCGGGATCTGGACCCAGCGGTCGTTGCTGGTTGCATCGGTGCAGCACGTCCCGCAGCTCGGCCTGGTGGCGGCACTCCTGATCGTCGGCCTGATCGTCGGCGAACGCCTCGCCCGTGCGTGGATGATGCGACACGCCGTCGGCCAGCTCACCCACGCCGAGGGCTTCGTGGTGCACGACGTCGGCGCCGCTGCCAGCTACGGGCTCCCGGCGGGCGGGGCGATCGGGGCGGGCCTCCGCTATCAAATCGTACGCACCGCAGGTGTTCGCACGGAGCCGTTCCTCGCCGGCGTCACCGTGTTCGGGATCGCGATGGCAGCCAGCTCGTGGCTTCTCCCCGCACTGTTCCTGGTGATCGAACTGGCGACGGGTCGCGGCACCGCCGTCGACGGCCTCCTGTTGGGCCTGACGCTCCTCGTGCCCGCAGTCGCAGGTCTGACCTGGTGGTCGCTGCTCTGCTCGGACCGCGTCTTCGGACGCGTCACTGCGATTGCGTCGTGGGGCGCCACACGCGCGGGACGGCGAATCAGGGTGATCCGCGGCTTCGACGTGTCCGAACGTCTCGCCTCGTTGCGCACCCAGACCCGGACGTCCATCAGCCGCCTCCCCGCGCTGCTCATCGGTGCGGTCGCCGCTCAAGTGCTCGCGGCAGCGATCTTGTTCGTCGCGCTCCGGGCCCTCACACCTGAGACTCGACTCGACGTGGTGGAGTTCGGTCAGGTCTTCTTCCTCACCCGCGTCGTCAGTTCCCTCGCGCCGACCCCGGGCGGTGTCGGCGCCGTGGAGACGGGGCTGACCGCCAGCCTGGTCATGCTGGGTGTCGATGCCCCCGCCGCGCTCGCCAGTGTCGTCGTCTATCGGTTGGCCACCTTCGTGGTCCCCATCGCCACGGGCCTGCTCTGCTGGATGGTGTGGCACCGTCGATCCGTCGCCGCCCCCGGTTCGGCCGAGGAGGCCACTGTGGAGCCAGTCACCGGCCCGCCCTCGACAGCCACTGTTCTCCCGTCCGGTTCCGCCGTAGTTCGGAGCCGATGAAGTCCGGGGCCCAGCGGACCGTGTCGATCCACGGCAGGTCTGCAGAGCCGAGCTCGGGGAAGGCCATCCGCCCAACACCATGTTGACGTCCCCGATGTCGAGCACGGCGCTGGACTCGTCACGGCAGTGATCGACCCCAGGAGGCGGAGCTCCAGTTCGGCCAGACGACCGACGCACCAACGCTCGTCGCTTTCGGCCATCACCTGATCGGACATGATCCCCACCATCACGAGCAGTGCGATCCGCGTCTCGTCGGGCAACTCGATCGTGCGCAGCCAGGCCGTTTCCCAGACGGGAGGGGCCCGTCAGGAGTCGGTGGCCGGCTTCAGGTCGACCCGCAAAGTGAGCACACCGTCGATGATTTCCGCCTCGGCGTCACCGATGATGGCGAAGTCCTGGAAGTCGAGTTGGGACTGTTCGATGAACTGCACTCGCTCGTCGCCGGCCACGGGCGGGAGAGGACGCTGATTGACCGCTGCAGCCCGGTCGCGGAAGCGCTGGAGCATTGCATCGAGATCGAGTTCGGCCACGCCCCGGACCCTACTTCCCGGTCTGTCGCACCAGTGTGGGCGCGGCGGCACCTCAGATGGCGCGGACGAGGCGGGCCTGCTCCGCGGACGACGGCGGCGCGCCTCAGGTCGCGGATCTCGCCGACTTCTCGTGCGACAGCTCACCGGAGGCCGAACCCGAGTCGTCGTCCGTGCCCGACAGCACGATCGTGGGCAACTCCTCGACATCGGCTTCGTCGGACGCAGGATCGCCGTCCTCGGAGGGTTCAGATCCGTCGAGAGGCGCGGCTCCGGTGTCGACGACATCGGTCTGTGTGACGTCCGGATCCTGCCCGTTGAGCACGCCGTCTGCACCGACGACCTCCGACTCCCCCGTCGGTCCCGCGCCAGCCACCGACTCGGCAACCTCGACGACCTCCGACTC
>CBFCWZ010000403.1:0-2440 GCA_965601935.1 uncultured Ilumatobacteraceae bacterium | reverse complement strand
AGTTCGTCGCCGATGGCGATCGAACGCAGCAGCGGGTTCCAGCACCCGGAATTCTGGCGGGAGGCGTGCTCGATCGTCCCCCGGAGGGCGAGTTCCCGTCCGTTCAGTTCGGCGACGACCGCCCCGCCTGCATTGCTCTTGATCTCGTCGGCGGGGCACTCTCCGCCTCCGGGGCAGTTGCCCCACCCCGGCGAGATCGGCAGGACGATCGTGCCGTCGGGCGGCCAGAAGAGGAAGGCCTTGTGGTCCCACTCGACGTCGCTCCATCCACCGATCGTGAGTGTGTCGATGCGCTCGGGGTTGGTGGGGTCGGACACGTCGAAGAGACTCAATTGCGTGCCGAGCGTCTGCCCGCGGTCGGTGGCGTCCTGGCCGACGCCGAGCAGGAGACCCTCCCCGACCGGGTGGAGGTATGCGGAGTACCCAGGGATCTTCAGTTCGCCTTCGAGCACCGGGTTCGCCGGATCCGACAGGTCCAGCACGTAGAGCGGGTCGATCTGGCGGAACGTGACCACGTAGCCGGTGTCGCCCATGAAGCGCACCGCGTAGATCCGTTCGTCCTTGCCGAGGCCTCCGATGCTGGAGATCGCCTCCAACTCCGTGCCGTTCGGCCGGAGCACGGTGACGATCGACTCGGTGCGCTCGCCGAAGCCCTCTCCGTCGAGGGTCGTGGCCACCCGCAGGTCGCCGTCGTGCTCACTCATGGCGAACTGATCGAGGAGGTGTCCCTCCACCTCGCCGGAGGCAACGTAGGCCGCCTCGGCGCCCTCCCCGAGTGCGAACTGGTGGATCAGGGTCGGCGGTGGACCGCTGAACTCACTGTCGTCCTCGTCGGCCGACTCGAGGACGACGTCGCCGTTCCAGGGGGTGAAGCCCCAACTCCAGTCGCGGGTGGCGATGTAGAGGTTGTCGGTCGAGGCGTAGACATCGCTTCCGGTCGACACGACGCCGGCGGAGCCCGGAGTTTCGCCGACGGAGCCGTCGTCCATCTCGATCGACGCGATCCATGTGATCCCGAGGCCGGAGAAGTCGGCAGGCGCTGCCACGTCGGCACAGTCGAGGGCGATCTGCATCTCGCCGAACTCGCCGTCGGTGTCCTCTTCGAACCAGCGCGGCAGCCAGTCCTCGATGTCGGACTCCTCGATGATCCGAGTGTTCTCGGCGAGGGCCGCGTCCTCGTCGAGGCCGAACGAGGTCGGCTCGACGAAGTCCAGCCGCTGGTGGAACGAGGTGGTCAGTACCAGCCGGGCGACTCCGTCGGCGGCCCTGGTCGCGACCACGGTCCCTTCGAGATGGGTCGTGTCGGTCAGCTGTGGACTCTCGGGATCGGAGACGTCGAAGGAGGAGACCACCGTGTCCTGGTTCCCCTCCCAGGTCTCGGTGACCACGATGAGCCGGTCGCCTGCCAGCAGCATCTGGTGGGCTCCGTCAGGTAGTTCGACGGTGGCGACGACGCCGGGATCGCCGATCGCCACGACCCGGAGCGCGGAGTGCTCGACGACGTAGACGTACTCGCCGTCGGTCTCCACGATGTCCCCCTCGTCGACCCCGATCTCTTGGGTATTGGTCGTGCTGAAGCTCCCGTCGGCGGCGCCCGTGGTCGCGGCAGAATCCGCCGTGTCCGCGGCTGCTTCCTCGGGCATCTCCGTCACGATGGCATCGTCGAGGTAGAAGTCCCCGCGGTTCTCGAGCCCCCATGGGGTGACCCGCTCGAGGGCGGCCTGCTGCATGTAGTCGAGCAGGGCCGGGCAGTCCTGGAAGAAGCTCAGGTGCGTGCCGGCGATCCCTTGGGGACCGGTTCCGGGCTCGGTGTCGGGTGGCTCGGTGTCGGGCGGCTCGGTCTCTGGTGGCTCGGTCTCTGGTGGCCCGCTCGTGGTGCCCTGTGGCTGGGTGTCGTCCGGCGCAGTCCCTTCGGGACCGTCCGTGCTGCACGAAACAGCGACAACGGCGACCCCCAATGCGGCTGCGAGTGTCAGAAGTCGTCCACTGCGCATGTCCCTTTGACGCATCAGGTCCCCGCGAGGTTCCCAGGAATTGCCCGGACCGGATCGATGAGGAGGCTCTGGGTCGCCCGGCCGACACGGCCGTCGAGGTCGTGGAGTTCGGCTTCGGCCATCGCCACGCCGGTGGCCGCAGCGGCATCCCCGTAGTGGGTCGCGGCCCGAAGGCCCATCCAGTGACCGCGTGGTTCGCGCACCATGTTGAGTGACAGATCGGGGTTGATGAACGAGTACCGCTCCGGGTCGAGCGCGCTGCTGATCCCGTTCGGGAAGTCGGAGACCGCCGTGAGTCGTTGCGTCCCGGTCGGTTCCTCGTGCGGGACGATCGTCACCCGAAGGCCGATCCATGCAGACAGCGGCCCGGGTTCGGTCATGGCGCCCTCCTGTTTGGTGGACTCCCGGTGCATGAGCGTGCCCCGCTGGAACACCAGGGCCAGTGT
>CBFCWZ010000402.1:0-2482 GCA_965601935.1 uncultured Ilumatobacteraceae bacterium | reverse complement strand
GCCAGCGGTGAATCCGGCCGACGAAACGGGCAAACGTTTGTGGTCACGGCACTAGGTTCGCCGTGTGGACCGGGGGGAGATCGTCTGGGAGCCGGGGGACGGGGCGTGGGAGGCCTGCCGGCTGAGTGACTTCGCTCACCACGTCGTCGCCGGCGGTGGGCCCGACTGCCGGGACTACGGCGAGCTACTCGGATGGTCTCTGGCGTCAGTGGCGGACTTCTGGGCTGCGATTGCCGACTGGGCGGGGGTGATCTGGCATGAGGCACCCACTGCCGCACTGGCCGACTCCTCGATGCCGGGGGCCGAATGGTTCCCGGGCGGCACGCTCAACTACGCCGAACAGGCACTGGCCCCTTGGACCGATCGGCCGGACGACGAGGCACTGGTCGGTCGGAGCCAGACCCGAGAACGACGCGTGGTCGCCGGTCGTGATCTGCTCGAGCAGGTGACCCGCTGTCGCGCCGGCCTCGAGCGACTCGGTGTGGCGAAGGGCGACCGCGTGGTGGCCTACACGCCGAACATCGAGGAAACCATCGTCGCGTTCCTGGCCACGGCGAGCCTCGGTGCGGTCTGGTCGTCGTGCGCCCCCGAGTTCGGTGTGCGGGCCGTCACCGACCGGTGGAGCCAGATCGAGCCCGTGGTGCTGTTCACCGTCGACGGCTACATGTACGGCGACAAACCGATCGACCGCACGAGCCACGTCGAAGAGATCGTCGCCGACCTCCCGTCGCTCCAGCACGTGGTCCGGATCCCATACCTCGATCCCTCGGGCCCCGACGACTGGACACCGTTGCTCTCGGCAGCTGGCGAACTCGACTTCGAGCCCGTCCCGTTCGATCATCCGCTCTACGTGTTGTTCTCCTCCGGGACGACGGGGCTGCCGAAGCCGATCGTCCACGGCCACGGCGGGATCGTGTTGGAGCACCTGAAGGCCCTGTCGCTCCACTACGATCTCGGCCCCGGAGATCGCTTCAGCTGGTTCACCACCACCGGCTGGATGATGTGGAACTTCATCGCCTCGGGCCTCCTCGTGGGCGCGACGACGGTCCTGTTCGACGGTGACCCCGGTTCCCCCGATCTCGAGACCCTCTGGGGCCTCGCCGCCGACGAACACCTCGACGTGTTCGGGGTGAGCGCGCCATTCGTGATGGCCTGCCGGAAGGCGGGCCTCCGGCCCGGCGAGGCCCACGACCTGTCACGGCTGCGCCACCTGGGGTCGACCGGTGCACCCCTCCCCGCCGAGGGATTCCGCTGGGTCGGTGCAGCCATCGGTCGGCATGTCCAGATCGGCTCGATGAGCGGCGGCACCGATGTGTGCACCGCGTTCGTCGGCGGGGCTCCCACGCTGGCGGTGCGGGCGGGCGAGATCAGCGCGTGCATGCTCGGTTGCGACGTCCAGGCGTTCCGGCCGGACGGCACACGGTGCGAACCCGGCGAGACGGGTGAGTTGGTGATCGTGTCGCCGCTGCCCTCGATGCCCGTGGGCTTCTGGCACGATCCGGACGGCACCCGCCTGCGCGGCGCCTACTACGAGGCGTTCCCGGGGGTCTGGCACCATGGCGACTGGATCACGTTCACCGATGACGGCTCGTGCATCATCACCGGTCGCAGCGACGCCACCCTGAATCGTGGGGGAGTGCGACTGGGCAGCAGCGACTTCTACACCGTCGTGGAGAACCTGCCCGAGGTCGCCGACAGCCTGGTGATCCACCTCGACGACCCGGCGGGTGGTCTGGGCGAACTCATCCTGCTCGTGGCGTGTCCACCGGGAACCGAACTCGACGACGACCTGCGACAGAGCATCCGGAGGGCATTGCGGACCGAGTTGTCGCCCCGCCACGTTCCCGACGAGATCGTCCAGGTCGAGCTCGTGCCGCGCACCCTCTCGGGGAAGAAGCTGGAGGTGCCGGTGAAACGGATGCTCCAGGGTGCCGAACCCGAGGCCGTGGCGGCTCGTGACTCGCTGTCGGATCCGGCGGCCCTCGACGCAGTCGCGGAGTGGGTTCGCGACCGCCGCTGACCCGTCGCCCTTGCTGTTGCGACACCCTGGTGCGAACATGTGTTCGTGTCTCGGATCTCGCGTGATGGCCGCACGGACGCCTCCATCCTCCACGCCGACCTCGACTCCTTCTACGCGTCGGTCGAGCAACGTGATGATCCCGCCCTCCGCGGCCGGCCGGTCGCTGTCGGTGGGGGCGTGATCCTCGCCGCCAGCTACGAGGCCAAACGATACGGGGTGCGGACGCCGATGCTCGAGGGGCAGGCTCGGGAACTCTGTCCCGACCTGCAGATCGTCGGCGGTCGCTTCGAGGCGTACTCGGAGGCGAGCAGGGCGGTGTTCGAGATCTTCGACCACACGACGCCGCTCGTCGAGGGCCTCTCGCCCGACGAGGCCTTCCTCGATGTCGGCGGCCTCCGTCGGGTGTATGGGAGCCCGGTGCAGATCGCCGGCCGTCTCCGCGCGCGCGTGCGCGACGAGGTG
>CBFCWZ010000401.1:0-2484 GCA_965601935.1 uncultured Ilumatobacteraceae bacterium | reverse complement strand
TCTTCCACGCTCTCAACCTGGCACTCGGCACCTTCAGCCCGACCATCCAGTCGCTGCGGCTCCACTACGTCGAGTTCTTCGACAAGTTCCACGAGCCGGGGGGCACCGCCTTCCGGCCGTTCGGCGCCGACGACACGATCCGTCAGCCGAGGGCCACATGAGGCAACGCGTCGTGTGATTCGCCACTGCAGTCGTCACGAGAGGAGAAACAAATGGAACTCGGACTCATCGCCATCGGGGCCGGCCTCGCCGTCGGCCTGGCGGCGATCGCCACCGGAATCGCGCAGAGCCGCATCGGGTCGGCCGGCATCGGAGCCATCTCGGAGAAGGAGGAGCTCACGGGCCGGGTGATCCTGCTCCTGGCGATCCCGGAGACCCTGGTGATCCTCGGATTCGCCGTCGCGGCGATGGTGATCCTGATACTCGCACCCTGAATGGCACTCGCCGACATCCTCGCCGCGATCGACGCTGGAGCCGACGAGGAGATCGCGCGCGTCTCGGCCGACGCATCCGACCAGGCGGAACGACTTCGGCGTGACGCGCAGGACGAGGCCCGCCACGTCGCGGAGGAGGCGTCGTCGGCGCTCGACGAAGACGCCGCGCGGCGACGGGCCCAGATCGTGAATCGCGCCGAGCTCGCCGTCGAGCGTCACCTGAAGGGGGCAGCCGAGGAGATCTACCAGGAGATCATCGTCGACGTGGAGCGGCGAATCGCCGAGGTGCGCCATCAGCCCGGCTATGCGGACCTCTTCGGCCGCCTGTTCGAGGAGTGTCGGGCCGTACTGCCCGACGGCCGAGTCGTCCGCGTCGACCCGGCCGACGAATCGCTGTGCCACCGCACGTTGGCCGACACCGGAGACGACGGCTTCACCGTCGACGCCACACTGCAGTCGGTCGGAGGTCTCGAACTCGTCACCGACGACGGGCGCAAGTCGGTCCGGAACACCCTCGAGGCCCGAACGTGGCGCGCGGATCGGGCGCTGCGGTCACTGGCCGCAGCCGAGGTGCCCGCTCTACGAGGAGATGCCTGATGGGCGGACTGGATTACGGCAACGCCCGTCTGAGAGCGATGCGATCCCGTCTGTTGGCGGCGACCGACTACGACAGCCTCGTCGGGACCGACTCGATGGACGGCCTGGTCTCGGCCCTGACGGCCACCGCGTATGCCACCGACATCGACGCCGCGCTGCCTCGTTTCGCGGGTCTACGGCGATTCGACGAGATCGTGCGGCAGCACTTGACCCGGGTCCTCGGCCCGCTGCCCTCCTACTACGAGAACCCGCGCGACGGTGTCGTGGGACTCCTGACCGATCGGTGGGACCTCCACAACCTGCGCACCCTCTTCCGGGTGAAATCCCGATTCGAGGCGACCGACGAGATGCTCCGGCTGATGGTGCCGATCGGCCGGCTGGGTACCGCCGAACTGAACGAGCTCGCGGTCCAACCCAGCCTGCGGTACGTGATCGATCTGATGGTCGCCTGGCGAATTCCCTCGCGGCAGACGGCACAGGCGGTGCGCGATGCCTGGCCCGCCTACGAGTCGTCCGGCGACCTCACCGTCCTCGAGACCGCGCTCGGTCGTGCCTTCGCCAACCGCGTCGACGAACAACTCGACGGCGACGACTCAGAAGCGGCCGCCGTGCTCCGGGGGGAACTGGACGAGATCAACGTGCTGACGTGTCTCCGCCTGCGGGCGGCCCGCCAGGCCGGCGAGAACACCCGCCTCGACACACTCGGGATCGACCACTATCTGCCGGGCGGCCGCATCCGGCTCGCCCTCCTGGCAGACATCGCCGCGACCGACGACCGATCAGCTGCCGCGTCGCTGCTGCAACGCCTGCCCCTCGTACCCGGATGGTCACCGGCACTGCACGACTGGGCCGCGTCCGGGGACTTGGTCACGTTGGCGACGGCACTCCGGCTCGCCGCCACCCGCCACGCCGTCGGCCTGTTCGGACGCGGCGATCCGCTCGGGTACGACATCCCCGTCGCCTTCACGAGGGCACAGGAGCACGAGGCCAGGAACCTTCGCTGGATCGGTCGCGGCATCGTCCATGGACTCGGCCGGTCCGAGGTCGAGCACGACCTGGCGGTCGTCACATGACCGAGGCGACCACACGCCTCCGCGTCGTGGCTCCCCCAGAACTCGCCTCCGGGTTCCAGCTGGGTGGGGCGACCGTCCACGCGGTCGACACGGCGGGCCAGGCGGCCGATACCATCGACGCCCTCATCGGCGAGGGTGAACGCGGCGTCATCGGTGTCTACGAACCATGGCTCCAGGAGTTCGACAGCGCCCGACGCGACCAGTTCGAGAGATCCATCGCCCCGGTCGTGGTCGCCGTGCCGTCCGGGCTGCTGACCGACGCGGCCGCCGCCCGAAGAGCACGACTTGCCGGCCTCCTGCAGCGAGCCATCGGCTACCACATCACGTTCGAGGAGGGCGGATGACACGCGGCCGGGTGGTCCGGGTCGCCGGTCCGGTCG
>CBFCWZ010000400.1:0-2519 GCA_965601935.1 uncultured Ilumatobacteraceae bacterium | reverse complement strand
GCCAACGACGCCCAGGCCTTCCTCGGGCCACTCACCGAGCAGTTCCTCGTGTTCTGCGACCCGGATCGCGCCGCGGTGAAGGCGATGGGCCTGGAGAAGCTTCCGGCGTTCGTCTTCACCCGCGTCGACGGGGCCGTGGCCGCCACGGCCGAGGGGTGGGACCCCCCGGCGTGGCAGGCCGTGGCCGACAGCATCACCGCCGTCACCAAATGGCACTCGCCCGAGCTCCCGGCCCCCGGCGACCCCGGCTCCTTCCACGGGTCACCGGCGCTTGACTAGCCAGCCGCCGCTCCCCGACCTCCCCGTTCTCGACGCCCTCGACTCTCTTCGGGCGCGACTCACCGCCGGCAGGCGCGCTCTTCTGGTCGCCCCGCCGGGCGCCGGCAAGACCACGCTCGTCCCTCTGCTCCTCCTCGACGAGGACTGGCTCGACGGCCGACGCATCCTGCTCCTCGAGCCCAGGCGACTGGCCGCTCGCGCCGCAGCACGCCGGATGGCCGATCTCCTCGGCGAGCAGGTGGGCGGCACCGTCGGCCTGCAGACGCGCGACGAGCGACGGATCGGGGCATCGACCCGCATCGAGGTCCTGACCGAAGGGGTGCTCACCCGACGCCTCCAGTCCGGCCCCGACCTCGACGGTGTCGGCCTCGTGATCTTCGACGAGGTGCACGAGCGCAACCTGCCGACCGACCTCGGCCTCGCCCTCACCACGGAGGTGATGGGCTCACTCCGCGAGGACCTCAGGCTGTTGGCGATGTCGGCGACTCCCGACACCGACCGGCTGGAGAGCTATCTGGAAGCTCCCGTCGTCGAGAGTGAGGGCCGGATGCACCCCGTCGAGATGACGTGGCTCCCGCGCGACCAGCAGCGCGGCCGGAAGCGCCCCCGAGGCAATCCCGCGACAGGAATCGAGCACGACCTGACCGCCGCCTGCCTGCGAGCCCTCGGCGAACACGAAGGGGACATCCTCGTGTTCCTGCCCGGGATCGGTGAGATCCGCCGCACGCAGCAGCAGCTCGAACGGGCACTCGGACGGGGGATCGACGTCCACGCCCTGGCAGGTGCCCTGTCCAGCGAAGAGCAGGACCAGGCGCTCCGTCCGTCACCCGCCGGACGACGCCGGATCGTGCTGGCCACCGACATCGCCGAGACCTCGCTCACCGTCGACGGCGTACGCATCGTGATCGACGCCGGCCTCGTACGTGAGCCCCGCTTCGACGCCGGAACCGGGATGACCCGGCTGACCACCGTGGCGAACAGCCGCGCCAGCGCCGACCAGCGCACCGGTCGTGCGGGCCGCGTCGCCCCGGGTGCCGCCTATCGCCTGTGGAGCAAGATCGAGCACGGTTCCCGACCCCGGCACCCCACCCCTGAAATCCTCCAGGCCGACCTGGCCGGCCTGGCTCTCGAGCTCGCCGCATGGGGCGGCGCCGACGACGTGTCGTTCCCCGAGCCGCCGCCGACGCGCCCGCTCCAGCAGGCCCGGGAACTCCTCGCCGATCTCCATGCGCTCGACGGCGGCGCGATCACACCGCTCGGCCGTTCCATGCTCGGGCTCCCGGTTCACCCGCGCCTCGCCCGGATGGTTGCTGTCGACCAGTCGTCGTTGGCCTGTGTTCTGGCCACCCTCCTGGACGAGCGGGACATCCTCCGGGGGCGCCCCGACGACCTCCCGGCCGACCTGGCTCTGCGCGTCGACGTGGTGGCGGGACGCACGGTCCACGACGCAGCCGACCGCGGCGCCATCCACCACGTACGTGACAGGGCGAGGGAACTGGCCCGCCGCACACGCATCCGATTCGACCTCGACTCGGTGAGCGGCGACCGGGCGGGCGCCGTGCTCCTCCTCGCCTATCCCGACCGCCTCGCAGCGCGGCGCCGCCCGGGCCAGTACACGACCCGCTCGGGGCGTGGCGCGTGGCTCGCGACGGACGATCCGCTCGCCGAGGAGCAGTTCGTGGTGGCCGCCGACCTCGACGGCAAGCGCGACCGGGCCAGGATCCGGCTGGGTGCCGCACTCGACTCGGCGGATGTGCTCGCCGAGTTCGCCCACGAGGTCGTCGAGCGGCGCACGGTGAAATGGGACCCCCATCGGGGCGACCTCGTCGAGACCGTGGAACGGCGGCTCGGGGCGATCGAGTTGGGCCGCACGTCCGGCCGCCCCCAACCCGGTGAGGACACGACGGCTGCCCTCATGGCGCGCGTCCGCCAGACCGAGCTCGAGCAACTCGGGTGGACAGCCACCTCCCTCTCCCTCCGTGCCCGCGTCAACTGGCTGCACCGGACCCGTGGCGGGCCCTGGCCCGACTGGTCGACCGAAACCCTGCTGAAACAGCTCGACGAATGGCTGGCTCCCTATCTGCCCGGAGCGACGGGGAAGGCCGATCTCGACGCCGTCGACCTCGGCGTGATCCTTCGCTCGCAACTCCCCTGGCCAGAAGGCGCCCAGCTCGACGACCTCGCCCCCGCCGACCTCGAACTCCCGACGGGCCGTACCGTTCCGATCAGCTACGGCGAGG
>CBFCWZ010000399.1:0-2614 GCA_965601935.1 uncultured Ilumatobacteraceae bacterium | reverse complement strand
GACCTCACCTCGTTCAGCACCGACCTGATGTCACGGCACCGCCGGATCGCCTTCGGCCTGGTCACTCACCGGTCAGCCTCGTTCCGGGTACCGGTCCTCGGCCGGCAGGCATCCGGCGACGTCGATCACCTGGCGGGGGTGTGCCTCGGCGACCGGCTCGTCACGTTCCACACGTCGCAGTCGACGACCATCGATCGCTTCGTCGAACGGCTCACCGCGTCGCCCGACCACGGTCGCATCGACTCGATCTCGGATCTGATCGCGGCGTTGTTCACCCATCTGTCGTTCGAACTCATCGATATCGGCCACCAACTGCGCGGGCAGATCGACGATCTCACCGGGCGCATGGAGCAGCCCGGCGCCGCCCTCCACTCAACGGATCTGCACGATGTCGGGACGATGTTCCACGGCCTCGATGCGGCCGTCGACGACTACCGCCACGTACTGAAGATCATCGCCGAGGCCCAAACCGACGTGCTCGACCTCTCCGACACGATCCCACCGTTCGCGATCGCCCTCGGCAACGTCGGCGCCCTCGACGACGACGCCCGCGTGTACGACGGCCGGCTCGAGCGGCTGCATGACCGGTACGCCGCGCAGCTCCAGGAGCGGGTGAACCATCGCATCAACATCTTGACCGTGATCTCGGCGATCTTTCTGCCGCTCTCGTTGCTCGCCGGGATCTGGGGGATGAACTTCGAAGGGATGCCCGGGATCGGACACCGCTGGGGATTCGCGATCATGATGGCGGTCATGGCGGCGCTCGCTCTCGCCCTCGGTTGGTACTTTCGGCGCCGGAACTGGTTCTGAACACCCCCGGCCGACGGCTGCGACGAAAGGAAGCGACATGATCCGCCTGCTCGACGGACTGCCCGACGGCGTGATCGGCCTCGAAGCGATCGGTGAGGTCGTGGCATCTGACTACCACGACGTGCTCGACCAGACCGTGAAGGCCGCCCTCGCTGATCGCGACAAGGCGGCTGCTCTACGTGCTCGGCGACGAGTTCACCGGGTACAGCGGCGGCGCGATGTGGGAGGACACCAAGGTCGGTGTGGAGAACTGGACCCATTGGGAGCGGATCGCGGTTGTCTCCGACCACAAGGTCGACATCGACGGCGTGAAGGTGTTCGGCTGGCTGGTCCCCGGAAAGGTCAAGACGTTCGCCGTCGCCGAACTCGACGACGCCCCGCACCTGGATCACCGACTGACAGGGGTGTTGCGGCCGGCTGTCGTCACTCAGGCGCCGACTGACGCGCGCCTTGCCGGCCGAGGCAGCGACGAGCGGTCGCAACCTCGTCGAGGTCCGAGCCAGGTCGCTTCGACGCGGCCACTCACCCGGGCCTGCCGTCGAGGTCTGCCGGAATCGGCTGTTCCAACCCGAAGTGATCGACTTCGCTGAAGATACCGAGCGCACGCATACTGAAGGAAAAAGACCCCATGGCCCGCAAGTTCCAAGGCACGATCGCCACTGACATCCGCAACTCGACCGAGGACTGGGGCGCCTTCACCCAGCCCTCCCCGCCGGACGGGTCGCCGAACATCGTGTACCTCCTGTGGGACGACACGGGGATCGCTACATGGGATTTCTTCGGCGGCCTCGTCGAGATGCCCAACATGAAGCGGATCGTCGACAAGGGCATCCGATATACGCAGTTCCACACGACGGCGCTGTGTTCGCCGACGCGGGCGTCGCTGCTCACGGGCCGCAATCCGTCGACGGTCGGGATGAACACGATCTCCGAGGCCACGATGGGGTTCCCGGGGCTCAGCGGCCACATCCCGCACGAGGCGGCGATGATCTCCGAAGTCCTCGCCGAGCGAGGATGGAGCACCTTCACCGCCGGCAAGTGGCACCTCACTCCCCCTGACGAGATGAACATGGGTGCGACCAAGGACCACTGGCCGAGCAACCGCGGCTTCGACCGCAACTACAGCTTCCTCGGCGGCGAGACCAACCAGTGGTACCCGGACCTGGTCAGGGACAACGAGATGATCGATCAGCCGTACCCGCCCGAGGACGGCTACCACCTCAGCAAGGATCTCGTCGACCAGGCGATCAAGATGGTCGCCGACTCCAAGCAGGTCACTCCGAACAAGCCGTTCTTCTTGTACCTCACTCCCGGTGCCGGGCATGCGCCGCATCACGTCCCCAAGGAGTGGGCCGACAAGTACAAGGGCGTGTTCGACATGGGCTACGAGCAGTACGCCGTGGAGACGCTGGCGCGGATGAAGCAGATGGGCGTCGTGCCTCAGGAGACCGATCTCGCCCCGATCAACACGATGGTCGACGCGACCAATGCGGACGGTGTGCCGTGGCCGGCGACGGACCACGTCCTGCCGTGGGATGGCCTGGACGACGACCACAAGAGGATGTTCACCCGGATGGCCGAGGTGTTTGCCGGGTTCGAGTCCTACACGGACTACGAGATCGGGCGCTTCCTCGACTTCCTCGAGGACATCGGCGAGTTCGACAACACGATCTTCGTTGTCACCTCCGACAACGGCGCGTCGGGCGAGGGCAGCCCGGAGGGGTCGGTGAACGAGAACCTGTTCTTCAACGGCATCCCCGACACGATCGAGAACAACCTGAAGTACCTCGACGTGCTCGGGAGG
>CBFCWZ010000398.1:0-2616 GCA_965601935.1 uncultured Ilumatobacteraceae bacterium | reverse complement strand
CTCCCCGTCGGAGTCGACCCACCCACCGACACCGACTTCCTCACCGACCAGCAGACCGACCAGATCGTCCGCGATCGCCTCGACGGCCTCCGGCCCGGAGCTGTCAGTTCTCGGTGAGGGCGAGGACGTCGTCGAAGCCGGCCCCGAGGCAGGCCATGAACTCGTCGCCGTCGGGGATCGCCCCGGTGTCGATGTTGACACCCATGGCACAGGTGCCGTTGTACGACATGAGGGTGATGTTGACCGCGGAGCCGGCAGTCGGGCCGTACGGGTAGAACTGCAGCACCTTGGCGCCCGCGAGGTACATCGGGATGTCGATCCCGGGGACGTTGCTGGCGAGGAAGTCCATTCGCTTCAACATCGACCCGAGCACTCCGGATGGCATGAGGTTCAGCACCCCGGCGATCGTCTCGGTGTGGGGGATCGACTTCTCGGCCCGGATCCGCGCCCCCACCTCGTGGAGATCCTGGATCTGGTCGGATGGTTCCTCCCCGATCGGCACCTTGAACCGCATCACGGTGACGTGGTTGCCGCCCGCCTCGTGCTCGGCGGTGCGCAGGCTGATGGGCATCGCGACCCGTAGCTCGTCGACCGACGCCCCGTGCTTCTCGTGGTAGCGGCGCAGTCCACCGGTGATCCCGGCGAGGAAAGCGTCGTTGAGCTTCCCGTCCGCAGCCTTCGCCGCGGCGCGGAGGTCGGCGAACGGGACCTCCAGCACCTCGAACCGGCGAGCCATGTTGCGATCGGTCATCACCGGCGAGAGCCGCTCTCTCACCGGCGCGACCGTGCGCCCGACCGACGCCACCAACTCACTGACGTCGTGGAACACGCCCCGCGGATCGCGTACTGCACGGCCCAGGGTGGGCAAGACCCCGCGTGCCGTGTTCCAGCTGGCGTCGACCAGGTTCGAGGTGTCGCGCCCGAGAGCGTCGAGCCAGAGCTCGAGCGGTGACGGGACGACCTCTCGGTTCTCCTGGGGAACAGCGGGCATCGCCGAACCGTCCGGGTGCTTCTCGAAATCGAACAGATGGGCGAACAACTGCACCGCGCCGATGCCATCGCTGACGACGTGGTGCACCTTCATCACGAGCGCGGCGGCTTCGCCCTTCGTCCCCTCGACGTCGTGCAGGCCCTCGACGAGGGTGAACTCCCACAACGGACGGGCTCGGTCGAACCCGCCCTCCGCGATCGTCGCTGCCATCTCGAGCAGGGCGTCGAAACCGCCCGGCTCGGGAAGGCTGACGTGGCGCAAGTGGTACGAGAGGTCGAACTCGGTGTCCCACACCCACCGCTGGGTGCGGGGGTGGAGAGGCGGGTTGACCACACGCTGGCGGAGGATCGGCACCGAGTGGGTGACCCGCTCCATGCGCTCCACGATCTCGTCCCAGTCAGGGGCCTTCTTGAGCACGATGACACCAACGGTGGTCGAGCGCAGATGTGGATCGGACTCGATCGTCCACATCAACGAGTCGTTCTCGGTCAGGTAGCCGGCGTCGCCGGTCTTCTTCTCAGCAGCCATCGCACACTCCCATCGGCCACGCTACGGGAAATCAGCGCCGCTCGAACAGGGGGACCTCGGCTCTTCGCCGCAGCATCGGGGGTGCATAGCCTCGGCGGCATGATCGGCGTGCTGGGTCCGGCCCGGGTGGACGGGACGGTCCTCCGGAGCCGAGGTCAACGGGTGGTCCTCGCCGCACTCTGTCTGGACCCCGGTGCCACTGTCGCCGCGGACGGGTTGGCGGACCTGATCTGGGCGGACGACCTCCCCGACAACTGGGTCGGCGCCTTGCAGAGTCACATCTCCCGGCTCCGCCGGGAGCTCCCCGCCGACGTCGAACTCGTCGCTGACGGGGCCGGGTACCGGCTCATCGGTGCGGGTACCTCCGACATCGACGCCGTCCAGCTCGCTGTTGCCCACCGCCGAGCCGTCGACCCGTCGAGCGCCCAGGATCAGTTGGAGTCCTGCGAGTCGGGACTCTCGGTCTGGACCGGGGTCCCCTTCCAGGATCTCGACGACGCGGCCGCGCTGGCCGAGCGCTCCCGCCTCAGCGAGTTGGCGACGGGCCTGCGCGAGATGAAGGTCGAGGCGCTCGTCGCCCTCGGACGGCGGCGGGACGCGATCGCCGAGCTCGAGTCGATCCGGACGTCCGACCCCTTGCGCGAGCGAACCGTCCAACAGCTCGTGCACGTGCTGATGGCCGAGGGCCGCACGAGCGACGCGCTCGCGGTCTGTGCCGACCTCAAGGCACACCTGGTCGAGGAGTTGGGGCTCGACCCCTCCCCTGAGCTGCGGGAGCTTCGGGATTCGATCGTGATGGAGACATACGTGTCACCCCTGGCCCCGGTCGAGAACGGCCACGCCTCGGCAGGCCCCACAGGGATGCGGATTCCCACGCGCACCGCAGCGCCTCTGGAGGATCTCGTCGGCCGCGCCACCGAGATCGAGCGGCTGCTCGAACTACTCCGCGCCCCTGGGTTGGTGACCCTGGTCGGACCGGGCGGTGTGGGCAAGACGCGCCTGGCGTTCTCCGTCGCCCGTCCAGAAGTGGTTGGGTTCGACCGGGTCGACGTGGTCGAACTGGCCCAGGTGGCAGACGACTCCGCGCTGGGAGAGGC
>CBFCWZ010000397.1:0-2655 GCA_965601935.1 uncultured Ilumatobacteraceae bacterium | reverse complement strand
CCGCGCCCTCCTCGGTGACGGACCGAAGCGCGACGACTACTCGCAGAACGAAACCGGCGAGCCGCCTCCGCAACCGCTCCTCTACCTGCACGGAAGAGCCGATGGCTGCATCGGCCCCGAGGTGGCCGACGCTGCCCGCGCGATGGTCGGTGACAACGTCACGATCGAACTCGTCGACGGGGTCGGCCACTTCCTCCAACTCGAGGATCCGGCGGCCGTCAACTCGCGTGTGATGGAGTTCCTGACATGACCAGCGACGCGCCCACTCTCCCCGACGGTCTCGTCGTCGTCGTCAAGCGCGAGTGCGAGACCTGTCAGACCGTCGTGCCGGTGCTCGGGCAACTCGACGCAGCTGCCGACCTCACCGTCTACACCCAGGACGACCCCGGCTTCCCGGGCGACCCCGCTGCCATCCACGATGCCGATCTCGCGGTGAGCTGGCACCACGACATCGAGACCGTCCCCACCCTCATCCGCGTCGTCGACGGCGCGGAGGTCGAGCGAACCGTCGGGTGGCACCGTCCCGAGTGGGAGCGGGTCACAGCCGTCGAGAACCTCGGCGTGGAACTCCCCCCGATGCGGCCCGGGTGCGGTTCGATGTCGGTCGACCCCGACACGGTCGACGAACTCCGCGCCCGTTTCACAGGAGACGTGCTGAGGTCCCGTCGCATCGACGTGGCGGCGGCCGAGGACGACATCGAGATGATGTTCGCCCGCGGGTGGACCGACGGGCTCCCCGTCGTGCCACCGACCCCCGAACGCGTGTTGGCGATGCTCGAGGGCACCTCCCGCGACCCCTCTGACGTCGTGGCGGTGGTGCCGCCCGACCTCGTCGAGTGCACCGTGGAGAAGGTCGCCATCGCCGCGGTGATGGCCGGCTGCCGGCCCGAGTACCTCCCCTGGGTCCTCACCTCCGTCGAGGCGGTGTGCAACGACGAGTTCAACATGCACGGCCTGCTCGCCACCACGATGCCGGTCTCCCCCGTCCTCGTGTGCAGCGGTCCCGGAACCCGGGCGATCGGCATGAACTCGGAGGGCAACGCACTCGGTCAGGGCAACCGCGCCAACTCCACGATCGGCCGCGCCCTCCAACTCGTGGTGCGCAACGTCGGCGGCGGCCGGCCGGGCGAGGTCGACCGAGCCACCCATGGCAACCCGGGCAAGGTCGGCTTCTGCTTCGCCGAGAACGACCTCGACTCCCCCTACGGCACGCTCGCCGTCGAGCACGGCACCGAGCCGGGCGTCGATGCCGTCACCGTGTTCGCCGGAGAGGGCCCGCGCTGTGTCGTCGACCAGATCTCGCGTGAACCCGAGTCGCTCGCCCGTTCGCTGGCGGCGTCGCTGCAGACCCTGTACAACCCGAAGCTGGCCATGGCCTTCGACGCCATCGTCGTGATGGGAGAAGAGCACGCCCGCGTGTTCGCCGAGGCCGGCTGGAGCCGCGAGCAGATCGTCTCCGAGATCGCCCGCCACACCGAACGGCCGGGGTCCGACATGATCCGCGGCGCCCTCGGCATCGCCGAAGGTCTCCCCGAGGCGTTCGGTGAGGCGCCCACGATCCCCAAGTTCCGGCCAGGTGGGCTCATGCTCACCTACGCCGGCAGCGGCGCCGGGCTGTTCTCGATGATCATCGGCGGGTGGGTGAACGGCGAGATGGGCTCGCAACCCGTCACCCGCGCGGTGACATACTGATTCCGACCCCTTTTCAGGAGACCGCCATGACGCAGACGATTCTCGATCCGACCGGAGAACGCACCCTCGCCGAACGTGAACGGGTCGGCCGACCCGAGTCGCTGGCCGGTCTCACGGTCGGGCTGCTCGACATCTCGAAGCCCCGCGGCGACGTCTTCCTCGACCGCATCGAACAACGGCTCACCGACATCGGCGCTCACGTGAAGCGCTACCGCAAGCCCACGTTCGCCAAGCCGGCCCCAGTCGATCTGCGCCACGAGATCGCCACCGAGTGTCAGGTGGTGATCGAAGCACTCGCCGATTGAGGCAGCTGCACGTCGTGCAGTGTGCACGACATCAACGAGCTGGATCTGCGCGGCATCCCCGGCATGTTCGTGGCGTCCGAGCAGTTCGTCACGGCCGCCGAGTCGCAGTCGTCCGCCCTCGGCTTCTCGGCCGTGTCACGGGTGTTCACGCCGCACCCGATCCAGGATCGCACCGACGAGGAGATGGTCGCGTACGCCGACGCCGCGTTCGACCAGATCCTCGCCGCCGTCACCGGCCCCTGAGCCACCTCGCCGTCAACCCTCGAGGGCGGCGATGGCGTCGGCCACCGCGAGAACGCGGCGGGCGTTGTCGACGTGGAGGTTCTCGATCATCCGGCCGTCGACGGTGACCACGCCGCGGCCGTCGGCCACCGCCTCGTCGAAGGCGGCGATCACCCGGCCGGCGTACTCCACCTCGTCGGCGCCGGGCGCCCACACGTCGTTGGCCGGCTCGACCTGGCTCGGGTGGATGAGCGTCTTGCCGTCGAAGCCCATCTCCATGCCCTGACGGCACTCGTCGGCGAACCCGGCGGGGTTCTTCACGTCGTTGTAGACGCCGTCGAGGATCACCACGCCGGCCTCGCGGGCGGCGAGCAGCGCGGTGGCGAGATGGGGCACCAGCGGGTGGCGACCCGGCACGATCGGCGAGCGCAGTTCC
>CBFCWZ010000396.1:0-2695 GCA_965601935.1 uncultured Ilumatobacteraceae bacterium | reverse complement strand
AGGATGAGGACGCTGGCGATGAGGTTGAACACGGCGTGGCCGACGATGGCCGAACCGAGACGACCGGTCATCTGGTAGGCGACACCGAACACGGCGCCGCCGACGCCCACTGCGGCCATGAGCACGAGGTTGGCCCCCGCCGAGGCGTCGGCTTGGAAGTGGATGAGGGCGAAAAGGACCGCCTGCACCGCGACCCCCGCCGGCACCCCGATCCACCGGGTGAGGACGCCCTGCAGCAAGCCGCGGAAGAAGACCTCTTCGACGAACGGTGCGACGAGCACCGCCGCGAGAAGAGCGATGTAGAGCGCCGCGTCGTTCGACTCGTAGGTGTCGAACTGGACATTCGTGCTCTCGATGTCCTCACCGACCAGCCACAGGATCGTGATCGCCGCCGCCCCGGCCACGGCGCGGGCCGCGATCCCGGCGGCCACTCCACCGGCGAGGTCGTGGCGCGTGAATCTGAGCCCGAGATCGTCGACGAGGCTGCCGGTGCCGTAGCGCCGGGTCACGATCCACACCGTCAGTACGAGGCCGACGTCGAGGGTGACGAGACTGAGCAGCAGGCTGAGCGTGAGCGACTCGGCGGCGAGCGAGGCGAACACCGCGAGGAACAGGGACACCAGGAACCCGCCCAACGCCCACCACAGAGAGCGCGGCGGGAGCTGTGCCTGCGGAGCAATGGCTGTCCGGTCGGGCAAGGGCTCTTCACGGATGAAGCCGTCGTCGGACACCCAGGTGGTCCACGCCCCCCACTCCCAGTAGCGGTGGGGGAAGCGGCCGCCCGGGTCGGGGTACCAGCCGTCGAGGACGGGGGGCGGCAACTGGCTCATCGCGGCCACCACATCGCGCTCGCCTCGTCGAGCGACTGCGCCAAACCGGTCACGACGAATCCGACCGCGAGGGCGACCCACGAGAGGACCAATGCGGTCCGGCCCAGCGGGTCGCCGCGCCGGCGTCCGACGCTGGCGAAGACGACGGCGGCGATGCCCGGGATCAGCGGGATGAGGGTCGCCACCGCGGCCAGCATGAGAGCCGTGACGGTGTGGGCCCGCCCCGGAACCTGCTGTTGCCAGCTGCCGGTGTCGGCAGACCCCGGCCGCGGATAACTCTCACTCCTGGGATCGCGCGCCACCCGCTCACTATGCCCGCACCGACGCCGTCTGCCTATGCAGGGCCGCCTCCGACGAGTTCCGCCGGCACGACGAAGTCGCCGACGAGGGAGGCGTGGTCGCTCGGCACGACGGGGACACCGTCGACGTCGACGGGGGTGAGGCCGACGCGTTCGATGTGGACGGGATTGCCCACCGGTTTCGGTCGCGGCCACGAGACGAGGAGGTAGTCGATGCGGCGGTCGGGCCAGGCGCTGTGCTCCACGTACGGGTTGTCCCGCCGCCAGGTGTCGCCCACCCCCTCGCCCACCTGCTCCCACGAGTCGGAGAACACGATGCCCTCGACGCCGGGTCGGCGTCCGGTGGCCATGCGAACCTCGTCGCTGTCGGGGACGGCGTTCAGGTCACCGCCGAGGATCAGCGGGAGGTCTCGCTCGTGGTCGCCCCGCCACTCGGTGGCCAGCTCCATCAACCGGGTGATCTGGAGACCGCGGGTGGCGGACGCGTCGAAACGGTGGTCGAGGTGGGTCGATGCCACCGGCCACTTCCCCCACGGCGTGTCGACGGCGGCGGCGACCACGGACCGGTGGCCGGGCTCGCCCTCCCGGTTCGGCAGTCGCTCGAAGCCGAGTCGTTCCAGCGGCCAGCGCGACATCACGGCATTGCCGAAGGCCAGCCCGTTGTGGAACATCGGGTCGTCGCGGATCGCGCCCATGCCGAGCGCATCGCCGAGTACGTCGAGCTGGTCGGCCTCCTCGGTCGCCCACACCTCCTGCAGGCACACCACGTCGGGTGCGGCATCTCGAATCGTCTCGACGATGGCGTGGAGCCGCTGCTCCCATGGCCCGAACCGCCACCAGAGGTTCCAGGTCATCACCCGCAGCCGGCTGTCGCTCACCGAACCCCCCGCCTCCCGAGGTCGGTCGCGGGACGATGAACCGGCACTCGACATGGGTCCAGCTTGCCAAAACTCAGGCGCCCGGCCGGCCCGAACTCCTGCCAAGATGGCCGCCATGGACGAAGCCGAGGCACACGACCTCTTGGCCGCGTTCCGGTCGCGCACCCTCCCGAAGCCGAGGTGGACCCACGAGGCCCACGTCGCCGTGTGCTGGTGTGTGGTGCGCGAAATGGATGTCGACGACTCGGTCGACCACCTCCGCGACGCGATCCGCTCGTACAACGAGGCAACCGGCACCGCGAACACCCCCACGTCCGGCTACCACGAGACGCTCACCAGGTACTACGTCGAGGCGGTCGCCCAACTCCGGGACGCTCCGCTCGCCGTGGCTCTCGCCGCGGAGACGTGCAGGCGCGAGGCCCCACTCGTGTTCTGGTCGCGAGACGTGCTCTTCGGCACCGCGGCCCGCGCCGAGTGGACCGACCCCGACATCACCGCGCTGCCGTGGAGGAAGTCGGCCAGCACCTCCGCGGCCTGAACGTCGGGGGTCAGCCGCCGGCCGGCTCCGTCCGCACGGCGAGGCCCGTGACGTGGGCAGAGCATTCGACGTCGCCGATCGGCAGGTCGGTCTGCTCTTCGACGGTGATCGGCCACGCGTCCACTCCACCCGCCGGCACCTCCACCGCCG
>CBFCWZ010000395.1:0-2742 GCA_965601935.1 uncultured Ilumatobacteraceae bacterium | reverse complement strand
GTTCCCGCCATCGTCATGTGGCTGACGGTGCTGTGGGTCGCCCTGTGGGCCGACATCTCCTGGGGCAACATCATCGCCGGTCTGCTCGTGGCCAGTTTCGTCGTGCTGGTCACCCAGCTCGACCGCTCATCGCTCGAGCCCACCTACTTCCGCCCGCACTGGGCGATGTACTACGTGGTCGTCTTCCTCTGGAAGCTCCTGCAGTCGAACCTCAAGCTGGCGTGGGAGATCGTCACCCCGACCCTGCACACCCACACGGCGATCCTCGCCGTCCCGATGCGCGGCGGGTCGGAGGCCGTGGTCAACCTCGTGGCCAACTCGATCACCCTCACGCCCGGCACGATGACGGTCGACATCCACAGCGAAGGTGACCTCGACGGTGACGGTGCGCTCGACGGGGTCGTCCTCTACATCCACGGCATGTACACCGCTGACATCGAGGCCGTACGACACGATGTCCTCCGGCTCGAGGAACTGGCCCTCCGCGCCTTCGGCACACCGGGCGACTACGAACGGGCCCACCTCGACCTCGTGACCCATCAGCAGCGATGGGACGCGGCGCGCTCGGCCAAGGCCCGCGCAGCGAAGGCCCGTGAGGAGGGAGACGAGTGAACTCGGTTGCCCTCGCGATCACGATCACTGCAGGCGTCCTGTTCATTCTCCGCCTGATCCGCGGGCCGTCGCTCGCCGACCGTGCCATTTCGGTCGATGCCTTCGTCTCCACCCTGGTGATCGGGGTCACCATCGCCTCGGCGCGCCCCGACTCCGGCATCATCGAGGGAACGGTGCTGGTGGTCGCACTCGGCGGGTTCGTCGGCACGGCGATCCTCGCCCGGTTCATCGAGCGGAGGGGATCGTGAACGCGCTGGGTGAGATCCTCATGATCCTGGGCTCCTGCTTCGCCCTGCTCGCGGCGATCGGAATCCACCGGTTCCCCGACGTCTACTCACGAATGCACGCCGCGACGAAGTCGCCGACACTCGGGCTCGTGCTCGTGGCCCTCGGTGCCGGGATCAGGATCTGGACCCTCGCCGCCACGACCACACTCGTTCTGGTCGTGGTGCTGCAGCTGCTGACCGCCCCGGTGGCCACCAACGTCACGGCACGCGCCGTCCATCTCCGGACGCGGGTGCCGCTCGACGGTGACGACGAACTGGCCCGCGACGAGGCCGCCGGTCGGTCCGTCGGAGTGCCCGACCCCGACGAGGACTGATCCCCATGGTCCACGGGACACGGCGCAGAGGATGATCTGGTTCCTGCTCGCCGCCCACGTCGCCGGATTGCTGGCGACCGGCCTCGCGGCGCCATGGCTCGGGCGCCGGGTCTTCTATGTCGCCGCGCTGGCGCCGCTCGTGACGACCGTGTGGGCGGCGACCCAGATCGGGACGACCGACCCGGCCACCGCGGAGGCGACCTGGGTTGCCGGTCTCGACCTCGTGTTCGTGTTCCGCGTCGATGCCCTCGCCGTGCTGATGACGTTGCTGGTGTCGGGGATCGGCGTGCTCGTGTTCGTCTACGCAGCGGGCTATTTCTCCGCCGACGCCAGTCGGCTCGGGACGTTCGCGGTCACCTTGCTCGGGTTCTCGGCATCGATGCTCGGGCTGGTCTGGTCCGACTCGGTCTGGTCGTTCTTCATCTTCTGGGAGCTCACCTCGGTCACGTCCTTCCTCCTCGTCGGACACAAGTACGCCGATCCGGTCGCCCGCCTGGCGGCGCGCCGCGCCCTGTTCCTCACGGTGTCGGGTGGCCTCGCCCTGCTCGCCGGCTTCGTCCTCTTCGTCGACGAGGCTGGTTCGGCCAGCCTGAGCGACCTCGGTCCGGTGACCGGCACCGCCGCGTCAGCGGCGGCCGTGCTGCTGATGGCCGCAGCGGCGACCAAGTCGGCGCAGGTTCCGTTCCACGTGTGGCTGCCAGGGGCCATGGCGGCCCCGACGCCCGTCAGCGCCTACCTCCACTCGGCGACCATGGTGAAGGCCGGCGTGCTCCTCGTGGCCGTTGCGGCACCGGCGCTGAGCGAGACCGGGCCGTGGACCCCGCTCGGTGTGACCCTCGGTCTGGTCTCGATGATCTGGGGAGGCATCGGAGCGCTCCGGCAGGTCGACGCGAAGCTGATCCTCGCGTGGGGAACCGTCAGCCAGTTGGGCCTGATGATCGCCCTCCTCTCCCTCGGTGAGGCGAAGGCCACCTTCGCCGCCGTCTCCATGCTGCTCGCCCACGCCGTGTTCAAGGCAGCGCTCTTCATGCTGGTCGGCGAGGTCGACGTACGAACCGGAACCCGTGACATCAGAGTGCTGTCGGGGCTGGCCCGCAGCATGCCGATCGTGTTCGCGGCCACGGTCCTGGCAGGCCTGTCGATGGCGGGCGCGCCACCCCTCCTCGGCTTCCCCGCCAAGGAGGCCGCCATCGAGGGAGTGCTCGGCCTGAACGGGTTCGACGGTGTCGTCGTCACCCTGATCGTGGTGCTCGGCTCGGTCATCACAGTGGCCTACGCGGTCCGCCTCCTGGTGGGAATGTTCGGCACGTCGGGCGAACCCACCGAGGTGGCACCGGTACGTGTCGCGCTCGGCGTCCCTCCTGTGCTGCTCTCCCTTCTCGGCGTCGTCGGGTTCGTCGCCCTCGACGCGGTGAACGAGATCGTCCGCCCCGCCGCCGCCGAGATCGACCCCGCCGCCGAGAAGTACTCCCTGCTCCGGTGGCCCGGCCTCACCGACGCCTTCACGATCTCACTGGTGGTGCTGGCCG
>CBFCWZ010000394.1:0-2745 GCA_965601935.1 uncultured Ilumatobacteraceae bacterium | reverse complement strand
CCTGCAGTACAACGACGACGGATCCGTCGACGTCTACATCGGCCCGAACGCACCCCACGGCAAGGAATCGAACTGGATCCCCACCGTCGACGGCAAGGCCTGGTTCCCCTACTTCCGGCTCTACTCGCCGACCCAACCGTTCCTCGACCACACCTGGATCCTGCCCGACATCCAAAAGGCCACCTGAGGGTCCCGGGTCAGCGAACACCGCCTCGTCGCCGCGCTCCGCACGCCCCGCCCCGGCACATCCGGGCGCGCGGAACCACCGCCCGAGCACTTCGGACACGCGCTGGGAGTAACCGGAAGGCCTCCGGGAGTGACGCTCCCCGGAACGGCTTGACATCCGATGACACCGGACGGACATGCTGCCTGTTCAGAGCGTTGCGTATCGAGACGGTCCAACACGAGGCGGCACGCGTTGGACCTGTTGGCGGAACGGGGGGGATTCGAACCCCCGGAACCTTTCGGTTCGGCCGCTTTCAAGGCGGCTGCAATCGTCCACTCTGCCACCGTTCCGGGGACGAGGTTACTGATCGGGACGACGCCCTCCAGGCTGGACGAACGGACCGTAGACCGGAGTACACTCCGGGGCTCCCAGGAGAGGTGCCAGAGCGGCCGAATGGGGCGCCCTGCTAAGGCGTTGATCGTGGTAACACGGTCCGTGGGTTCAAATCCCACCCTCTCCGCCAGGTGACCGTGCGTCTCCGCCCGCCCCCGGCGGGCCGTGAGCGGAGCGCCACGGTCGCTTCGAGCTCCGCCTCGTCGGCCATGCTTTCTGCCGGCCGATCCCCGACGCGCAAATGACATGCATGTCATCTGTGTGACATCGATGTTGCGGTTTGATGACGAAGGGAGTAGAAACATGGGTCGCGGATGAACGGCGCACCCCTGTGCGTCGATCGCGAACCCCAACATGAGTTCACAGAACGACAACGCCGACGACTTCTGGAGCGGCCAGCAGGACTGGACCGACTCCCATCCTCGGCAACGCAACACGGGTCACACGCCCCTCGGCCGGCGATTGAAGACCGGCGTCCAGTCCGTCTTCGATGCGGGCACCAGCGCAGCGCGCGCACATGGTGAAACCGACGCCACCCCCGTCGTCGACTCCGTCTCACACGTGGCCGGCGACCTCGATTTCGACCTCACCCCCGAACCCGACTCGGTGCGTCGCACGGGCGACGGCCTGAGCATCGGGGAACTGGCCCAGCCCTACGAGGCCGACGTTCACAAGGCCACCCAGCCCATCACCGAGCCCATCCCCCGGGTGAGCGTCGGGGTCGTGACCCCGCCGTCCAACCACTCTCTCGATCTGGACGAGCCCGAGGCCGTCGGCGACCCGGCGCCGTCCGTGACCGACGACTATTCGGGCCTCGCTGTCGACACCGCTCCGTGGGACGACGACTGGGACCCCGCCGGTCCGGCCGACACCGGACGCGGCGGGGTCGACCCGCTCCTCGCGAAGCTCGGAGTGCTCGCCGTGGTGCTCACTCTCGTGGCCGGGTTCTTCGTCTCGACACGTGGCGGTGGCTCCGGTGACTCGATCTCCACTGCCGAGACCGCCACGACGCTCGCTGCGGATTCCTCGGTCGACTCGAAGCCCCAGGCGACCGGCGAGAACACGACTGCGAAGCAGGGCGACAAGGCCGACGCCGGCGATGCGGCGGCAGCCGACGCGTCCACCGGCGGATCGAATCAGGTCGCTGAGAAGGCCACCGGTGCTGAGACCCCGGCCGCTGAGACCCCGGCCGCTGAGGTCGAGGCTGCCGAGTCCACGGCCGCTGCGGTTGAGGCGGCTGAGGTCGAGACCGTCGAGTCCGCGGCCGCCGAGGTCGCTGAGACCCGGGCCGCTGAGGTCGCTGAGACCCGGGCCGCCGAGGTCGCGTGTGGCTCGGAGTACGAGGTGGTCCAGGGTGACTACTGGCTCCGCCTCGCCGAAGGGTCGGGCGTGTCGCTGAACGAGCTGCTGTCCGCCAACGGCGCCGCCACCGGTACTCCGCTCTACCCCGGCTCCACGATCTGTCTGCCCGAGGGAGCCGTGACCCCGCCTCCGCCGCCGGCTCCGTCGACCGCCGCTCCCGCCGCTGGAAGCGCGTCGAACAAGTCCTCGTCGACGGAGGCGCCCAGCGTCCCCGCAACGGCCCCGGCCACGACTGCTCCGCCCACTACGAAGGCCCCGGCGAGCACTGCTCCGCCCACTACGAAGGCCCCGGCGACCACTGCTCCGCCCACTACGAAGGCCCCGGCGACCACTGCTCCGCCCACCACCGCCGTGCCTGCCAGTGCGTCCGAGGTCGAGCGGATCATCCGTGAGATCTTCCCGGCCAGCCAGCACGAGAAGGCACTCGCCGTGGCATGGCGCGAAAGCAACCACCGGCCCGAGGTCGACAACGGCTGGTGCTGCTACGGGCTGTTCCAGATCTACTACACCGTCCACCAGGACTGGCTCCGCAGCTTCGGTGTCAACCAGGCGTCCGATCTCTACGACGCCCGCACGAACACCATCGTCGCCTACGAGCTCTACCAGCGGGCCGGCGGTTGGGGCCCCTGGGGCGGCTGATCGCAGTCGGGGGATTCGCCGACCGCGAACCAGGATTCGCGGCATAGACTCTCGTCTCCGGTAAGCGCTCGTAGCTCAATGGATAGAGCACTTGACTACGGATCAAGCGGTTAGAGGTTCGACTCCTCTCGAGCGCGCAGGACACGCAGGGGCTTTCCCGAATGGGGAGGCCCCTTCGTCGTTCA
>CBFCWZ010000393.1:0-2768 GCA_965601935.1 uncultured Ilumatobacteraceae bacterium | reverse complement strand
TGGGAGCCCGACACGCCGGCCGGGGACTCGGTGGTGCGCGACTACCTGAACACCCTGACGGCCCGCCTGCTCGAGACCGCCGCGCTCACCGGAGGCCGCGTCGAGCGACTCGATGATGCGGTACTGGTGGACTGCCGGTCACGGTATGTGTTCGACAACATCGCGATCTGCGCGGGGCCTCTCGACGACGCGGCACTCCACTCCGTCGCGGAACGGGCGAGTGCCTTCTTCGAGGGGAGCGAGTCGGGGTGGACGCTGCTCTGCTTCGACAACCGGGCCGACCTGCGTGGGCACGGCCTCGGTCTGATCGGCCATCCGCCGCTCATGTTCCGTCCTCGGGGTGGGGCCGCCCCGCCGCGTCCTGACGGACTCGATGTGGTGAGGGTCGAGACCGAACGCCACCTGGCCGACTTCGAGTCGACGCTCGTGGAGGCGTATCCGCTGCCCAGGGGATCCGCAGTCATCGACTCCCGCCTGCTCGGTGGGGGGTCTGCGGCCTGGGTGGGCTACCTCGGCGGTTCACCTGTCGCCACCGCAGGCTCGTACACGGCCAACGGCCTGACGGAGATCGAGTGGGTCAGCACACGGGACTCGGCTCGGGGGAAGGGCGTAGGGGCCTGTCTCACGTGGACCGCACTGTCCGCCGACCCCGATGCCGACTCGGTTCTGATCGCCACCGACGAGGGGCAACCGGTGTACCGCCGACTGGGATACGTCCCCCTTCTCCGGCTCACCATGTGGATGCACGGCTGACGCTGACGGGCGGCGCGAGCACGGTCAGCAACTCGTCGACGACCTCGTCGATCGTGCGGTCCCGCCAGTCCCCGAACTGATCCTCCGCGCCGCGCGACGTCAGGAGGTGGCGAGCCTCAGCGAGGCGCGCCGCGTCGGGGCCGGTGATCTCGGCGAGATTCCGATCGGATGTGAGCACGCCGAGGGTCCGTGCCGCGGTCACGTGGTCGCCGCGGGCGACGAGGAACGAAAGAACACTGCGAAGGGTGATCCACTGCTGCAGATGGGCGCCGGCGGAGCGCCAGTGACGCAACAGTGCAGCGAGGTCGGACGCTGCGGCGTCGAGACTGCCGACCCGCACCTCCAGGCCGGCGAGCGTGAGGCGGGCCACCCCGACGATGAAGTCCGACGATGTGGCGATCGCTCCGTCGACGGCGCGGCGGAGACAGGCGAGTGCAGCTTCCGCGTCCTGCTCGGCGAGAGCTTCCCCCTCCACGTAGTCGATCCAGGCGAGCGCGGCTCGCGGCCCTTCGGGACCCAGCAGATCTCGTGCCGCGGCGATCGCCTGCCGTGCCGAGTCGAGGTCGTCGCCGTACGCCCGGTGGATCGCTCCGTCGGCCAGAGCGCTGAACTCCCGGCACTCGTTCCCCTCGGCACGGGCGGCTGCCAGCCCTTCGTCGAACAGGCGGATCGCCGCGTCGTTGTCGCCATCGAATCCGGCGAGGTCGGCGAGCACTTCGGCCGCTCCGATCCCCCGGCCGAGAGACGCGGTGTGCACCCCGGCGGCACGCTGCGCCAGTTCGGCCGACTGCTCCATCGCTCCGGTCTCCCACGCGCCGACGGCTGCCGACGCCAGGATCGCCTCGGTTCCCGCCACGTCGGCGCCCCCGAACCGTTCGGCCACCTCGCCGATCCACGCGAACAGCTCGGCGTGCATCCGGTACACCGCCGTGTAGTGCAGGGAGGCCGCGAACCGGACACTGCGCTCCGCGTCGCCGTGGTCGACGAAGCGCCGGTGGGCGACTCGGAGGTCGGGGAGGTGGACGTCGACGAGCTGCAACCGCTCGGCCTCCCTCCAGCCGGCGAGGTCGGCGGCCCAGGGTTCGACGAGTCCCATCACCCACTGCGCGTGATGCTCTTCCACGAGTTGTGCCTCCCCCGAGGCCACGAGCAGTTCGCGGGCATACGCCCGGACCGTCGCCATCATCGAGTGGAGCATCTGGCCGGCCGGACCCTCCTCGCTCCCCACCAGAGAGCGGTCGACCAGATCGGCGAGTGCCTGCATGGTCTCGACGCGGCTGCGTCCGGTGACGGTCGCCAGAGCCCCAGCGGTGAACGGCCCGGCGAAGACGGCGGCACGGGAGAAGACCTCGCGTTGCAGGTCGTCGAGGTCGCGCACCGACCATTCGACCAGGGCACGGAGCGAGTGGTGCCTGGGGTCGGCGGTGCGGCGGCCGCGGGGGAGCAGTTCGAGGGGCTCGTCGACGGCATCGGCGATCTCCTTCAACGTCATCGTGTCGCAGTGGGCCGCGGCGAGCTCGATGCCGAGAGGAAGCCGGTCGACCGCATGTGTCACCCGCCGCATCAGCTCGCCCGCCTCCGCTCCGGTCGGGCACTCCCTCCCCCGATCCTCGATCCGCCGGACGAGCAGTTCGAGGGCATCGTCTGTGTCGAGCGGCCGCAGCCGGAGGATGGTCTCGCCGTGCACGTTCAGCGGCTCGCGACTCGTGGCCAGCACGTGGACCGGCCCGCCGCGCCGTGTCAGCTGGTCGACGAAGCCGGCGGCGGCATCGATCAGGTGCTCGCAGTTGTCGAGCACGAGGAGTCGATCTCGGGAAGCCAGGGCCGTGGCGACCCGGGTCGGCGCGTCGAGGCCGGACTGAGCGGGGATCCCGATCTCGGAGGCGACGGCCTCTCCCAGCGCGGAGTCGTCTGCCACCTGGGCGAGTTCGACCACGTCGACCCGGTCGAACCCAACCACTTCTGGGCGGGCGACGGAGAACGCCAGGCGCGTCTTGCCCACACCGCCCGGTCCG
>CBFCWZ010000392.1:0-2806 GCA_965601935.1 uncultured Ilumatobacteraceae bacterium | reverse complement strand
TCAGTCCGGAGCGGGTCGTCCGCGGAACCGAATACGTGCGGAGCTTGTGATGTCGCTGCTGGCAATTGGGTGGGAGCCGGAGCTCCGGGGAATCCTCACCGTCATCATCGGTGTGGTCGTGTTGTGCGGCAGCGTCTACATGATCATGGCGACCAACATGGGTGCCCGGCTCGGGTTCCTCGTGGCGCTGGCCGGCCTGTTCGGCTGGTTGGCCCTGATGGGCGCCGTGTGGTGGATCTATGGCATCGGCCTGCAGGGCCGGGCCGCCGAATGGACGCCGGTACCCGGCGCCACCGTTCTGCAGACCAGTGAGGCACTGGTGTCCGGTGGTGCCCTCGAGACGCTCCCCGAGATCCCCGACGACGCCACCTTCCCCGAGGAAGCAGAACTCGTCGCCGGCCAGTTCGTCGAGGAGGGTTGGGTCGTCCTCGACCCCGCCTCCCCGGCATTCGGCCAGGCGCAGGCCTCGGCCAGCGTGTTCCTCGAAGAGGAGGGCGCCTTCGCCGCGGGCGAGTACGTGGTCACCGACGTCTACGACATCGGCGGCGAACGCTGGCCGAAGGTCAATGACTCCATCGACTTCCTCGCCTTCGTGCACGACCCGCACTACGTCGTCGCCCAGGCCTCGGCGCTCGAGCAGACGCGAGAGGAACCAGGGCGGGCCCCGCCGAGTCCTCAGATCGACGAAGAGCGCCAGGTCCAGTACGTCTACATGATCCGCGACCTGGGGACGCGTCGCCAGCCCGCGGCCGTCCTCACCATCGGTGGCGGCGCGATCTTCCTCGCCTTGTGCTACCTGTTACATCGACGAGAACGCATTCTCCGAGAGAACCTTGGTAAGAAGGTCGAAGTCGCAACCGCCTGAACATGAGCCAGTACCTGCCCGTCGTCGTCTTGATGATCCTCGCCATCCTGTTTGGCGGGATCAGCCTGGTCGCGTCGCGTCTGCTGGCACCCAACCGCCCGTCGGTGGCGAAGGAAGCGCCCTACGAATGTGGCATCGTCCCCACGCGAGAACCACCCGAGCGCTTCCCGGTGAGCTTCTACATCGTGGCGATGCTGTTCATCATGTTCGACATCGAGATCATCTTCGTCTACCCGTATGCCGTGTCCCGCGAGTACCTCGGGTTCTACGGGTTCTGGGCGATCATGTTCTTCTCGGTCATCTTCTTCGTGACGTTCGTGTACGAGGTCGCCCGAGGTGGCCTCGACTGGGGCCCGCTGCAGAGAGCGCGCGACCTGCGCCGCGACGCTGCCATGATCTCGCCTGAACGCACGCTCTCCACGACCGTTCGCCGGGTCGGCCTCGAGGGTCGTCTCGAAGAAGGCGAACCGGTCGACGTCACCGCCGCCTAGGAGGCGCCTATGGGCATCGTCAAGAACGTTCGTGAGGACGGGCTGGGCGGACTGTCACACAACATCATCACCGGCCGAGTCGAGGACCTGGTCAACTGGAGCCGGTCGCGTTCGTCGTGGCCGGCCTCGTTCGGCCTCGCCTGTTGTGCGATCGAGATGATGGCCACCGGTGGAGCCCATTACGACATCTCGCGTTTCGGGATGGAGGTGTTCCGGGCCTCGCCGCGCCAGGCCGACATCATGATCGTCGCCGGCCGCGTGAGCCAGAAGATGGCCCCAGTGCTGCGCCAGGTCTACGACCAGATGATGGAGCCCAAGTGGGTCATCTCGATGGGTGTCTGTGCCTCGAGCGGCGGCATGTTCAACAACTACGCCATCGTCCAGGGTGTCGACCAGGTCGTGCCGGTCGACGTGTACGCGCCCGGTTGCCCCCCGACCCCCGAGACATTGCTCCACGCCATCGAGACCCTCCACGGTCTCATCGAGACCGACGAGATCATGCGCCGTCGTGAAGAGACCGGTGCCGGGGCCAACATCGAGGTCGAGTTCATCGAGGCCGGTGCCACCCCCGTCCTGCTCGGAGGCAAGCCGTCGTGAGCCGGGAAGTCCGCCACGTCCCCCGCGACGAGTACCTCGCCACGGTGAAGGAACTCGCCGACGAGGGCTACGTCCTCTGCTCCGACCTCACCGGCGTCGACTACCTCGAGCACATGAGCAGGCCGCTGCCCGACGACGTCGCACCGGAGCGCTTCGAGGTCGTCGTGAACCTGATCGACCTCCGCAACAGCCGCCGCCTGAGGCTGCGGGTCCAGATCCCCGGCGCCGACCCGGTGATGCCCTCACTGTTCGACGTCCACCCCGGCACCGAGGCGATGGAGCGCGAGACGTACGACATGTTCGGGATCGTGTTCGACGGGCATCCCGACCTCACGCGCATCCTCATGCCCGAGGACTGGAACGGTCATCCCCTCCGCAAGGACTACGCCGTCGGCCAGATCCCGGTCCAGTTCAAGGAGGCCCACGCCTGATGGCCACCACCGAGGAAGAGCTGGCGAGCGAGGACGCGGCGGTCGAGCACACCCCCGCCGAGGAGCGTCCGTACGACCGGTTCGTCCCCAACACCTTCGAGGGCGACCAACTCCTGAAGCCGCGCAGTGAGGTCGGCAGCGCCGAACTGCTGCGCGAGGTCGGATCCGTGCTGCGGATGTCGGAGGCCGAGGCGGCCCTTCTCGGCGACCTCCCCGAGGACCCCGACGACGACCAGACGATGATCATCAACATGGGACCGCAGCATCCCAGCACCCATGGTGTGCTGCGCCTCATGCTCGAGCTGCAGGGAGAGACGGTCCTGCGCTGCAAGCCGATCATCGGATATCTCCACACCGGGATGGAGAAGACGGGCGAGCAACTCTCCTACATGCAGGGGGGCACCAACGTCACCCGCATGGAC
>CBFCWZ010000391.1:0-2820 GCA_965601935.1 uncultured Ilumatobacteraceae bacterium | reverse complement strand
CGCCCGCCCCCCCACCACTCACGCGTCGGGAGGAATGTGATGAACGAACATGCAGGTGCGGATCCCGCGCCCCTGTTGGAATGTCGTGGCGTCTCGAAGTCGTTCGGCGCCGTGCAGGCCATCTACAAGGTCGACTTCGAGGTGCGGGCCGGCGAGGTCATGGCGCTCGTGGGCGACAACGGCGCCGGGAAGTCGACCCTGATCAAGGGGATCGTGGGGATCTACCCCTTCGACGAGGGTGAGTTGTACTTCGGCGGGGAACCCACCGAGATCCACAACCCGCGGCAGGCGGCCGGCATGGGAATCGAGGTCGTGTACCAGGATCTCGCTCTCGCGGACAACCTGGACGTCGTCGCCAACATGTACCTCGGTCGCGAGGTGACGAACCGTGGTGTTCTCGACGAGGTCGCCATGGAACACCGAGCCAAGGAGACGCTCGAGAGCTTGAAGGTGATGACCCTGAAGTCGGTCCGCCAGATCGTCGCCGGACTGTCCGGCGGCCAGCGCCAGGCCGTCGCCGTCGCCAAGGCGGTCATGTGGGGCGACTCCAAGATGATCATCCTCGACGAGCCGACCGCAGCCCTGGGAGTCGCCCAGACCAGGCAGGTCCTCGATCTGGTCGGCCGACTCGCCGAACAGGGCTATGCGGTGGTCATCATCTCCCACAACCTGCACGACATCTTCGAGGTCGCCGATCGAATCACCGTCCTGCGTCTCGGCCAGCAGGTCGCACTCTTGAATCGGCGAGAGGCGACACAACAGGAGGTCGTCCACGCCATCACAGCCGGCGAGATGCGTTACGTCCCCGGTATGGACACGGAGGTCGCTGCCCAATGAGTGACAGCCCTGACACCCTCGACACATCGCCGCGCACGGCGGGTTTCGCCGCGCCGACATCGAACGTCAACGACTACCTGAGAGAACGCTGGGAGACCGTCAAGGCGGGCGAGTTGGGCTCGCTGCCGATCATCATCGGGCTGTTGCTCATCGTGCTGGTTTTCGGGGTGCTCGAAGACCAGTTCCTGACGGCGCGCAACTTCACCAACCTGCTGTTGCAGATGGCACCGATCTCGTTCCTCGCCATCGGCATCATTTTCATCCTGCTCATTGCCGACGGCGAGGTCGTCACGATCGACCTGTCCGTCGCCTTCGTCGCCGCCACTGCGGGCACCGTCCTGGTGCTCCTCCAACGCCCCGGCGATCCGGGGTGGCCCTGGTGGGCGGCGATTCTCGCCGCGCTCGCCGTGGGCACGGCGATCGGCCTGTTGCACGCGCTGATCATCACCAAGCTGGGTGTGCCGTCGTTCATCACGACGCTCTCCGGGTTCCTCGTGTGGTCGGGTGTGGTGCTGTATCTGACCCTCGACCTGACCGATGCCGGGTTCGTCAAGATCCAGGATCAGAACCTGGTCGACATCGCCAACAAGTTCTTCGAGGAGGACTGGGTCGGCTGGCTGATCGGTGCGGTTGTCGTCGGTGCGTTCGCGCTGACCCAGATACTCGGTGTCCGAAGCCGGATGGCGCGCGGTCTCACTACGAGGCCGATGCCCATCGTGATCGCCCAGATCGTCGGCGTCGGAATCCTCGCCTTCGGCGCGGTGGCCGTCGCCAACAGTGACCGCGGGGTCCCGCTCGTCACGGTTCTCCTGGGGATCTTCCTCGTGTTCTGGACCTTCGTCGTCTCGAAGACACCGTTCGGCCGTCACATCTACGCGGTCGGCGGAAGCCCCGAGGCGGCTCGCCGCGCCGGTATCAACGTGGACAACATCCGGATCGCCTGCTTCATGATCAACGGCTTCATGGCCGGCGTCGGCGGCACGATCCTGGTGTCCCGCCTGCGGTCGACGAGCAGCAACATCGCCGGTGGCAACCTCCTCCTGGAGGTGATCGCTGCTGCGGTGATCGGTGGCGTCAGCCTGTTCGGTGGATCTGGACGAATCATCGCCGCGTTCTACGGTGCTCTCGTCATCACGTCGATCAAGAACGGAATGGAGTTGATGGGGCTCTCGTCGGGCTTCAAGTTCATCATCACCGGAATCGTGCTGTTGCTCGCCGTGCTGATCGACTCGATCTCGAAGCGCCGCAGGGCCGTCCGCGGCCTCGCGTGACCGTCGGCTCCCGCGACGGTGTCAGGCACCTCCTCACCTGCCGGACAGCCTTCGGCAGTCGACCTGGTCAACCTGCAACGCAAAGCTGCAACACGTGTCTGACACCGTTCGCGTTGACCAATGGCTCTGGGCCGTGCGCATCACGAAGACGCGGGCGGATGCGGCTGACCTGTGTCGGGGTGGGCATGTGAGGGTGAACGGGAAGACGGCCAAGCCGGCGACGCCGGTGAAAGTGGGTGACCGGGTCGAGGCGTTCGTGTACCGCCGTCAACGTGTGTTCGACGTGAAGGAGCTCCGGGTCAAGCGGGTCGGGGCGGCGATCGCCGTCGAGTGCTACGACGACCACAGCGAGCCTCTGCCCGAGCGTGAGCCCCAGCCGCTGTTCGGGGTGCGCGATCGGGGCGCCGGTCGGCCCACCAAACGCGATCGCCGCCAGATCGACCGCCTACGCGGTCGCGGTTAGCGAGTGAGGGTCCAGGTGGGGATGTCGTTCGCGTCGCAGGTTCGCAACGCCGGCATCCCGAGCTGGGCCCGAAGGAAGAGAGTGTCGGGGCTGCGAGCCATTGCCGCCTCGTAGACCCGGAGGGCATCCTCGTCCGCCGACGTGCCGTTGTCGTCGGTGAACGGGTCGTCTCCGAACGGGGGCTCGTAGAACACCTGGGCACCGCCGGCACCGTCGTCGAAGATCGTGAGCCGGCTGCCTTCGGTGAGA
>CBFCWZ010000390.1:0-2826 GCA_965601935.1 uncultured Ilumatobacteraceae bacterium | reverse complement strand
GTCGGCCTCAAGCTGGAGAACGTCACCCTCGACCTGCTCGGTCAGGCCAAGCGCGTGGTCATCACCAAGGACGAGACCACCATCGTCGAAGGTGCCGGCTCGTCCGACGACATCGCCGGCCGCATCAACCAGATCAAGGCCGAGATCGACAACACCGACTCCGACTACGACCGCGAGAAGCTGCAGGAGCGCCTCGCCAAGCTCACCGGCGGCGTCGCCGTCCTCAAGGTCGGGGCGGCCACCGAGGTGGAGCTGAAGGAGAAGAAGCACCGCATCGAGGACGCCGTGTCCACCACCAAGGCCGCGATCGAAGAGGGTGTCGTCGCCGGTGGCGGGGTCACCCTGCTGCGGGCCCAGGACTCCGTGCTCGCCGCCGCCGAGGGCTTGACCGATGCCGACGAGGCCACCGGTGCCCGTCTCGTGGCGACCGCCCTGGCCGGTCCGATCACCCAGATCGCGGAGAACGCCGGCCTCGAAGGCGGGGTCGCCGTGTCGCAGGTGCGGCAACTGTCGGGCAACGAGGGCCTGAACGCCGCGACCGGCGAGTACGAGGACCTCATGGCCGAGGGCATCATCGACGCCGCCAAGGTCACCCGGTCGGCGCTGCAGAATGCAGGCTCGATCGCCGCCCTGTTCCTCACGACCGAGGCTGTCGTGGTCGACGCCCCGGAAGAGGAGATGCCCGCCATGCCCGGCGGCGACATGGACTTCTGAGTACCTGACGGAGCACGTCGTGCTCGCCATCGTCTCGTCGAGTGCCGCCACCGGGCTCGACCCCGATGAGCCGTCGCTCGTGGCGGCGCTCGGGGCCGAACTCGGTGGCGGTGCCGTTTCTGTGGAGCACTGGCACGATCCCGCCGTCGACTGGGGCGGCTTCGACACGGTGCTCCTGCGTTCGACGTGGGATTACATCGACCACCTCGACGACTTCCTCGCGTGGACCCGGCGAGTCGAGGCGGTGACGCGGTTGGTGAATCCGGCGGCGGTGGTGCGCTGGAACACGGACAAGCGCTATCTCGCGGAACTCCAGTCGGCCGGGATCCCGATCGTCCCCACCGTCTTCGTTGCCCCGGGGACGCCGACGCCTTCGGCGAGCGCAGTGTCCGTGGTGAAGCCCAGTGTGGGAGCAGGATCCAACGGCGCCAAGCGCTGCCGCCCCGATGAGGTGCCCGTCCACGTGAACACCCTCCACCGGGCTGGTCGGACCGCGATGATCCAGCCGTACCTCGATGACATCGACGAGCGCGGCGAGACGGCGCTCTGCTTCCTCGCCGGGCGCCGTGGGGGACTCGAGTTCAGCCACGCCTTCCGCAAGGGGCCGATCCTCCACGTCGACGAACCGGCCTGGGACGGTGATCTGTTCGCGAAGGAGGAGATCACTTCGCGTGTTCCCTCTGGTGAAGAGCTCGAGCTGGCTCGGGCAGTTCTCGATCTCGACTGTGTGAGGCGGCACGGTCCTCTCGCGTACGGCCGTGTCGACGTGGCCCCGCATGGCGGGCAGCCGGTGTTGATGGAACTCGAGCTGGTCGAGCCGTCGATGTACTTCCACGTCGCCGAGGGTTCGGCGAGACGAGCCGCCAACGCGTTCGCCCACCACCTGCCGTAGCCTGATCCCGTGGGTCGTCGTCGCGTCGAACGTGTGCTGGTCACGCGTGTCTCCGGGGAGGGCCCCGATCGTGTCGTGCGTCGGCGCCCCGACCATCTCGTGGTGGAAGAGCCGCTGTCCGTCGAACTCGACGGCACACGCGTGTTCACCACGATGCGGACGCCGGGCAACGACTTCGAGCTGGCCGTCGGGTTCTGCCTCACCGAGGGGCTGTTGGCCGGGGTTCCCGTCACCGGGGCGCGGTACTGCGCCAACGGGAGTGCAACGGAGAGCGAGTTCAATGTCGTCACGGTGGAGACCGGCGGTGCGGCCCCGGAGCCCTCGCCACGGCTGGGGATGGTGTCCTCCAGCTGCGGATGGTGCGGCAGCGACCATGTTGACGACCTCTGCGAGCACCTCACGCCACTGCCCGAGGTCGGCCTTCCCGACCTCGGGGTGCTGGCCGGGGTCCCAGGTGCCGTTCGGGTGGAACAGGATCTCTTCGAGTCGACGGGTGCGGTGCACGCAGCGGCGGCCTTCGACGCCGCTGGTCAGGTGCTGGTGACCCGCGAAGACGTGGGTCGGCACAACGCTGTCGACAAGGTCGTGGGTTCGATGCTGCTGGCCGGTTCGGCTCCTGTCCCTGCCACGGGCCTGGGTCTCTTCGTCAGCGGCCGCGCCAGCATCGAGATGGTGCAGAAGGCGTGGGCGGCCGGTTTCACCGCCCTGCTCGCGGTGAGCGCGCCGACCGCCCTCGCAGTCGAGGCCGCCCGCCGGTCGGGCATGACGCTGGCCGGATTCCTTCGCGGCGACGAGTTGAACGTGTACGCCCCGGAACGTCTGACCTCGCCGTAGGGTTTGTTCCATGGAGATGGAAAACGGGCTCGCGGTCGTCCACCTGTTCGGCAAGACCCACGAGATGGTCGACCGGGAAGCGGTCGTCGCGGCAGTGAAGGCGGCCGAGGAGGTCGACTGTCAGATCGTCTGTGCAGCGATCCTCGGCCACAAGGCCGACATCTGCATCATGGCCCTCGGCCGCGATTGGCGCACCCTGCGGGGGCTGCAGTCCGGCGTGGCCGCGGCCGGCGTCGACATCATCGACAGCTACGTGTCGATCACCGAGGTCAGCGAGTACGCCAAGGGGATGCCCGAGCCCATGCTGCGCCAGCGGCTGTACCCGGAATTACCGCCCGAGGGGCTCAACGCGTTCTGCTTCTACCCGATGAGCAAGAAGCGCGAGG
>CBFCWZ010000389.1:0-2828 GCA_965601935.1 uncultured Ilumatobacteraceae bacterium | reverse complement strand
GCCTCAAGCGCGCTGCCACCGAGGGGCTGGAGGCATCGGCCGAGGGAGTCGACTGGCTCCTCGCGCAGCCGGAACTCCCTGACATCGTCTTCGAGGCCACCTCCGCCTATGTCCATGTGCGCAACTACAAGCGCTACGAGGAGGCCGGCATCCGGGCCGTCGACCTGACCCCCGCCGCTCGCGGGCCGTATGTCGTGCCGCCGGCCAACCTGACCGAGCACATCGACCAGATGAACGTCAACATGGTCACCTGCGGGGGCCAGGCCACGATCCCGCTGGTGCACGCCGTCTCCCGGGTCGTGCCCGTCGACTACGCCGAGATCGTGGCCACCGTCTCATCGGCGTCGGCAGGGCCCGGTACGCGCCAGAACATCGACGAGTTCACGCAGACCACCTCGAATGCCGTGGAGGTGATCGGTGGCGCCCAGCGGGGCAAGGCGATCATCATCCTCAACCCGGCCGAGCCGCCCCTGCTGATGCGCGACACCGTGTACTGCTCGATCCCACTCGACGCCGACACCGCGGCGATCGAGGAGTCGATCCGTTCGGTCGCGGCCGAGGTCGCCGCGTACGTCCCGGGCTACCGGCTCGTGGCCGACCCCCAGTTCGACGTCCCGTTCGGCGACACCGGCAAGGGTCGGGTCGCCGTGTTCCTGGAGGTGGAAGGCGCAGGCGATTTCCTGCCGCCGTATGCCGGCAACCTCGACATCATGACCGCCGCCGCCACGAAGGTCGGCAACGAGATCGCCCGCTCCCTCGCCGCCAAGGAGACCGTCTGATGCCCTTCTCCGACACCCTCGACGTCCGGGTCACCGACACCAGCCTGCGCGACGGATCCCACGCCAAGCGCCACCAGTTCACCGAGGAGGACGTCCGCTCGATCGTGCGTGCACTCGACGGTGCCGGAATGCCGGTCATCGAGGTCACCCACGGCGACGGGCTCGGAGGATCGTCGTTCAACTACGGGTTCTCCCTCGTCGACGAGCGGGTCCTGATGAAGGCGGCCGTCGACGAGGCCCGGTCGGCCAAGATCGCCGCCCTCATGCTCCCCGGGCTCGGCGTGAAGGGCGACATCTCCGCCGCCCACGACCTCGGGGTGTCGGTGATCCGCATCGCCACCCACTGCACCGAGGCCGACATCTCCGAACAGCACTTCGCGATGGCCCGCCAGCTGGGCCTCGAAACGGTCGGCTTCCTGATGATGGCCCACACGGTCGAACCCGAGGTGTTGGCCTCCCAGGCGCGGATCATGGCAGATGCCGGATGCCAGTGCGTCTACGTGGTCGACTCCGCCGGGGCGATGATCCTCGACGACGTCACCGAACGCGTCGAGGCGGTGGTGGCCGAACTGGGCGACGACGCCCAGGTCGGCTTCCACGGCCACGAGAACCTGTCGTTGTCCCTGGCCAACACGATCCTCGCCATCAGGGCAGGAGCCGTGCAGGTCGACGGCTCGACCCGCCGCTTCGGGGCCGGGTCCGGCAACACGAGTTGCGAGGCGTTGGCTGCCGTCACGGACCGGCTGGGGATCCGCACCGGCCTCGACACGCTGAAGATGATCGACGCCGCCGAGGACGTCGTACGACCCGTGATGGACGACGAGTGCGTCCTCGACCGCCTCTCGATCACGATGGGTTTCGCAGGGGTCTACTCGTCGTTCCTGAAGCACGCCGACCGGGCAGCCGAGCGCTACGAGGTGTCGGGCGCCGAGATCCTGATGGAATGCGGCCGACGCGGCCTGGTCGGTGGCCAGGAGGACCAGATCATCCAGATCGCGTCCACGCTGGCGAAGGCGAGCTGACGATGCCGCTCGTCAACATCCACATGGCCGAGGGGCGCACCGAGGAGCAGAAGCGAGCCGTGATGGCCGCGATCACCGATGCGATGGAGGAGCACCTCGGTGCGCCTCGCGCGTCGGTCCGGGTGTGGATCAACGAGTTCCCCGCCACCGATTTCATGGCCGGTGGAGAAGTGCTCGCCGACCGGCAGGCCCGGTCGGTGAGCACGCCCCCACCCGAGGATGCCCCCCGCTGATCGGTCCTGGCCGAACACCGGCAGCGGCCCCGGAGAACTCCTCCAGACAGCGACCTGACAGGCTGGTGCCAGCGGTCCCGTCGACGATGCCGACATCCGACATCGACCGAGAGGGACATCAGCATGACCACCCAGACCACCTTCGACCGTTCGAACACCCGGCTCACCGACGCCGGATTGGAGACGGTGCTGATCTTCGAAGAGGGCTTCGATCTTCCCGAGTTCGCTGCGTTCCCCCTGGTGCGTGACGCGGCCGGGCGGGAGGCCCTCTCTCGCTACTACCGGGGATTCGTCGAGCTGGCCGACCGCGAGGACGTGGAGGTCGTCCTCGACACCCCGACCTGGCGGGCATCGGCCACCTGGGGCGCTGCGCTCGGGTTCGGCTCCGCCGACCTGGAGGCCGTCAACGTCGAGGCCGTCGAGTTGCTCCACGAAGTCCGGGACTCGGTGGAGGCCGATGCTCCCGTGCTGATCTCGGGTTGTGTCGGTTCCCGCACCGACGGCTATCGCGGCGACGACAGGATCGCGATCGAGGCCGCCAGGGCCTACCACCGTGCCCAGATCCGCACCCTGAAAGGGGCCGGCGTCGACCTCGTGACCGCCCTCACCATGACCTACGCCGACGAAGCCGCCGGCATCGCTCTCGCCGCCCGCGACATCGGAGTCCCGGTGGTGATCTCGTTCACCGTCGAGACCGACGGCCGGCTGCCGTCGGGGGAGAGCCTGCGCGCGGCGATCGAGCTGGTGGACGGGGCGACCGGCAACTACCCGATCCATTTCGGGATCAACTGCGC
>CBFCWZ010000388.1:0-2830 GCA_965601935.1 uncultured Ilumatobacteraceae bacterium | reverse complement strand
GTCATGGTGGACACGTTCGCCGTTCTACAGTGGCGCTCGTGGCGACAGCTGACGACCCGCTGACCCGGCTCCGCGAGATCTGCCTCGGCTTCCCCGAGGTGTCGGAACGGCTGAGCCACGGCTCGCCCACGTTCTTCGTCCGCCAGAAGAAGACGTTGTGTTCGCTCCACGACGACCACCACGGCGATGGCCGCGTCGCCATCTGGTGTCCCGCTCCCCCCGGTGTGCAGGAACAGGTGATCGAGGACGACCCGGAGAGGTTCTTCCGCCCTCCCTACGTGGGGCACATGGGCTGGATCGGCCTGCGCCTCGACATCAACCCCGACTGGGAAGAAGTCGCCGGAGTGGTCGAGGAGGCCTACCGCAAGGTGGCACCGAAGACCCTCGTCAAGCAGCTCGACGAAGACCACTGATCACACCTGCAACGCACACCTGCAACAGGTGTCAGACACCTGTTGCAGGTTCTAGGAAGCTGGAACGGTGCGCACCTGGTCGGGCGCCAGCGAGATCGTCACCCCGTTCAACACGAGAGGGCATACCGCGTCGCCGGTGTTGGTGACGGTGACCTCTCTTGCATCGACGTCGACGAACACGACCGCACCGCGGTAGCGCACGTGGAACGCCAGCCGGTCCCAGCCGGGTGCGAGCACGGGCTCGAGCCGCACCTCGTCGTCGCCGATCGACAGGCCACCGAAACCCTGTACCACGGCCAGCCAGGTTCCGGCCATCGAGGTCGTGTGGCAGCCATCCGCGGTGTCGTTGTTGACGTCGTCGAGGTCGAGTCGGGCCGTGCGCAGCAACATCTCGTGAGCCTTGTCGTGGCGCTCCAGACGCGCAGCCAACACCGCATGGATCGCCGGAGAGAGCGACGACTCGTGAACGGTGCGCGGCTCGTAGAAGTCGAAGTTGCGTTCGAGGGTGGCCCTGTCGAAGCGATCGCCCAGCACCCACATCCCCTGGAGCACGTCGGCCTGCTTGATGAAGCACGAACGGAGGATCCGGTCCCACGACCAGTGCTGGTTGATCGGTCGCTCGGCGGGATCCAGGTCGGCCACCGTGAGCAGTTCCTTGTCGAGGTAGCTGCTCTGCTGGAGGACGATGCCCCGGTCCGTGTCCTCGGGCAGGAAGATGCGGTCGGCCACATCGGCCCAGAGCGCGAGTTCCTCCTCGTCGAGCCCGACGCGTGCCACGACATCGGCGGTGCCGGCCTCGTCGACGTGGCGGGCGATCTCGAGCGCCTCCGCCGCGTAGCGCAAGGTCCACTGCGCCATCAGCAGCGTGTACCAGTTGTTGTCGACGTTGTTCTCGTACTCGTTCGGCCCGGTGACCCCGAGCATCACCCACGCCTGGCGCGGCTCGCTCCACGACACTCGCTGCGCCCAGAAACGGGCGATCGCCACGAGCACCTCGAGGCCACCCTCGAGGAGGTAGTGCCGGTCGCCGGTGGCGCGGAGGTAGTCGTACACGGCGAAGGCGATGGCCCCGTTGCGGTGGATCTCCTCGAAGGTGATCTCCCACTCGTTGTGGCACTCCTCGCCGTTGATCGTGACCATCGGGTACAGCGCGGCACCGTCGGTGAAGCCCAGCTTGCCGGCGTTCTCGATCGCCTTGTCGAGCTGGCGGAACCGGTAGCGCAGCAGATTCTTGGAGACCTCCTGTGGCGCGGTGGCCAGATAGAAGGGCAGGCAGAATGCCTCGGTGTCCCAGTAGGTGACACCGCCGTACTTCTCGCCGGTGAAACCCTTCGGGCCGATGTTGAGGTCGGGGTCGTCGCCGGTGAACGTCGAGCTCAGTTGAAAGATGGCGAAGCGCACACCCTGCTGCGTCGCGACATCTCCTCCGACCACCACGTCGCTCGTCGTCCAGGTCTCTTCCCATGCACGGGCGTTCCCGGACCGGAGACGGTCGAAGCCGGTGGCGACGGCGTCGTCCAGCTCGCGGTCGGCCTGCGCGGCGAGTTCGATCGGATCGTCGGTGTGATCGCGGGAGGTGAGGTTCACGGCGATCTTCGTGATCTCGACCGTGTCGCCGACGGCGGCGCGCACCTTGCCGACGGCGCGGGCGACCAGCGGCGCAGCCGACCCGGTCCATCTCGGCGCCACCGGATCTGCGTTCACACGCACCGCCGACTGGGCACCGACCGCGACCACGAAACCCGTCTTCTTCGTCCTCGACACCACCGTCGTGCGGGCGCCCTGCACGTGCTGGCCGACCTCTTCCCAGAATCCCTCCTCGTAGTTGGAGTCCTCGTTGACGACATCGCCGTCCACGTGGCTGTCGATCTCGATCTCCACCTCTCCGGCCGGGCGGCCACCCGTACCCGTGAGGACGGTGAGCGTGTACTGCAGCGCGGCCACGGTGGGCCGGTCGCGGGAGATGAAGCGGACGGTGTCGACGCCGACCCGTGCGCCGTTCGGGAGGCGCACACGGAAGGTGCGGCGCAGTTCGCCGACCCGCATCGCCAGCTCGCGGTGGTACTCCTCGACCTCGGAAGTGGCCAGATCGAGCGGCTCACCGTCGACGGTCACGTGGAGCGGCTTCCAGTCGGTCGCGTTCAGGACCTTGGCGAAGTAGTCGGGGTAGCCGTTCTTCCACCAACCCACACGGGTCGGGTCGGGGTAGTAGATGCCCGCGAGGTAGTTCCCCGGCAGCGAGTCGCCGGTGTATCGCTCCTCGTGGTTGCCGCGGCCGCCGAAGTGGCCGTTGCCGAGGCTGAACAGACTCTCGAGGACGCGGGTCTCGGTGGGGGTCCACCCGTCTTGCACGACCGACCACTCGTCGTGCCGGATCAACTGCTTCACGACCGAAAGGGTAGGGCCACCGGGGGCCG
>CBFCWZ010000387.1:0-2840 GCA_965601935.1 uncultured Ilumatobacteraceae bacterium | reverse complement strand
CGAAACCCCAGGTCGTGCCCTATCCGCGCGGTTCCCAGACACCTGTTGCAGGTTCCTGTTGCAGGTTCAGTCGAGGAGTGCGCGGAGCTTTTCGATGGTGCGGACAGGGTCGGCGCCGACGGCATTGACCGACAGGTGGGTGACGCCGGCCTCCTTGTAGGCGGCGATCCGCTCGCGGACGTAGCCCTCCGGGCCGACCAGGTTGGTGTTCTCGAGCATCGCGTCGGGGACGGCGGCTGCCGCCTCCTCCTTCTTCCCGTCGAGGTACAGGTCCTGGATCTGGATGGCCTCGTCGACGTAGCCGTACTTCTGGCAGATCGTGTTGTAGAAGTTCTTGTCGCGCGCACCCATGCCACCGACGTAGAGGGCCACCGTGGGACGGGCGAAGTCGAGGACACGCCTCCGCGCGTCGTCGTCGAACTCGTCGCCGATCGCCACCATGCCGCCGGCCGAGATCTGCAGCGGGCCGAGGTCGGGATCGCGCTGGGCCGTGCCCGCCTTCAGTTCGTCACCCCACACGTGGTGGAACTTCTCGGGGTCGAAGAAGACCGGCAGCCAGCCGTCGGCGTAACGGGCCGTTTCGGTGACGGACCGGCTCATCAGGCTGGCCCAGAAGATCGGAACCTCGTTGCGAACGGGATGGTTGATGAGCTTCAACGGCTTGCCCAGGCCGGTCCCCTCGCCCTCGGGGAGCGGCACCGTCACCGTCGGACCGTCGTAGATGATCTTGTCGCGGCGCAGCATCATGCGGACGACGTTGATGTAATCGCGGATCCGCGGCATCGGCTTCTCGTAGGGCACGCCGTGGAACCCCTCGATGACCTGCGGGCCGGACGCGCCGAGACCGAGCACGAACCGGCCGTCGGAGACGAAGTCGAGACCGGCGGCGGTCTGGCCCATGCAACTGGCCGTACGCGAGTACACGTTGAGGATCCCGGTGCCGATCTCGACGGTCTCGGTCTTGGCGGCGAGGTAGCCGATGAGAGACACGGCGTCGTAGCTGTAGGCCTCGGCGACCCACACGAGGTCGAGTCCGGCCCGCTCCAGGTCCTGGACCTGTTTCACGTCGTTCTTGAAGTCGCCGGAGTAACTGAGGGCCATCGAGAGCTTCATGGCGCGGAACGTTAGAAGGGGGTCTCCGACTGCCGCGCATCGGAGCGTTGCCCGATCGACGGCGCGGACGCGCGAGACTGAGCGTCCGATGGGCATGCCGGCCCTGTGGGCGCAGCGTCGATATGGGATGGTCGTGGCGAACTCGCTCGCGTCGGTCCCCGCATGGGCGCCACTGGGAGAAGATCCGCTCTGGTACCGCCACCACCTCGGCGAGGCCCACGGATCCGAGAGCACTCCGCTGGCCGAGGTCCTCGCCCACCACCGCGACCGGTGGGACCACCTCGACGGCTACGACGACTTCGCTCGCCTCGTCTCCTTCGACGACGACGCTCCGGAGAGGTGGGTACGGCTGGCCGCCGACGCGGGAATGGCCCTCTCGGCGAGCACCGCCAAACACCATGACGGCTGGTGCTGGTGGAACGCCCCGGCGACCGACCGGGTCCTGGCCACCGACGAGCCGCACTCCGGCACGCTGTCCGAGCACGCCGCTGCGTGCGAACGCCGTCAGCTCGCCTTCGGCGCCATCTACTCGACCCTCGACTGGCCCGACGCCGAGGCCGGCTCCGCCGCCCACCTCGGCGCCGTGATGACCCCTCAGCTCGCCCACCTCGTGGGGGACGAACGCCCTCATTTGGTGTGGCTCCGCGGAACGGTGGCACCGCACGCCCAGGAGGCCCTCGTCCGCACGGTGCTCGACACCGACCCCGACGTGACGGTGTTCAGTGACGCGCCGCTCCCCGGCGCGACCCGGGTGCGCTCCACGATGCCGGACGGGATCGAGGAGTCACCTTGGGTCCTCTGCCGCGGGGTCGGTGCCTCGCTCGGGTTCAATCGCGCCGAGACGAACCGCCATCAGCTCACCGCCCGCGGCGTGATCGCGCTCTACACCGAGGCGCTCGCGAAGGGGGGCGCTCTCACCCTCAGCGTCGGGACCGATGCGGGAGGCGACATCGCCGAGGAGCAGGCGGCTCCCCTGCGGGTGGCCGGCGAGTGGATCCTCGCCCATGCCCATTTGCTCGACCACTCGATGCCGTGGAAGCTGTGGGGCGACTCCGAGACGCGTCTTCTGGCAGACCCCGGCGACACTTCGTCGCTGTTGGCCGTCGACCTCACCGGCGCAGGCCGTTTCGCCACACTGACCCCAGATGTCGTGGACGTGCTCGGCGTCGTCCCCGCGACCGCCACCGACGACAGCGCCCCTCCGGTGGTCACCCAGGACGCGTCCGGTCTGGTCATCGACAGCGGCCACGAACTGGCTCCGGTCGTCTGGCGGCTGAAGGTGAGCGCGCCCACGCGCCCGGCAGCGCTGTTCCCGCACACCGGCGACGCGTCGATCGACATCTCCGAGCTGTTGGCGAACGCCGCTCCCGGCGAGATCGTGCAGCTCGGGGAGGGAGCCCACCACGGGCGGGTGTCGATCCCGGATCGGGTCACCTTGCGCGGGCTCGGTCCCGAGCGCACCACTCTCCGAGTGGGCGATGCCGTCGAGATCGGGCGCCGATCCCAACTGGAGCACGTCGCAGTCGAGTCGGAAGACGACCTCGCGTTCGACTCCTCGCCCACCCTGGTCACCCTGGTCGGTGAACGCGGCCGGTTACTGGGTTGCCGTGTCGAGGGGACCGCGGAGGTGCGCTCCGACGACACAGCGGTCCGCGGTTCCCACTTACGCGGAGTCCGGACGAAGGGGGCCGATCGCCTGTCGCTGGCTCACGCAACGCTGGTGGGCA
>CBFCWZ010000386.1:0-2865 GCA_965601935.1 uncultured Ilumatobacteraceae bacterium | reverse complement strand
CAGTGTCGAAACCCTGCTTGCCGACGCCATGCAGCGCACCGATAACCGCCTCGGTCCCGAAGGTGCCGATGCCCTCGCCACGCTGCTGATCGACTATGCGCAGACCATGGATGTCGACCTGGCCGGATTCGAAACCGACCTGCGCGAACGCCTGGTCGAACGTTTCACCAACGGGGAGATGTTCGAGCACATCGGCATCGCGAATCCGAGCCGCCTGGGGACCCTCATCATCGACTCGTTCATCGACTCGAGCGACCTGGGAGACGCCATCCCGGATGACGCAAGCGGCTTCTTTCGCGTCGGCGGCAAGTCCCTGATCGCCGGTAACGAGCACGGCCCAAGGACACTCGACGGCAGCGATGGCGACGACATCCTGCTTGGCAAGGGCGACGTCCACGAGGTGTTCCTGGGTTTCTCCGGCAACGACCTGCTCTATGGCGCCAACGGCAGGGATCTGATCAAGGGTGGTGCCGGCGACGACTGGATGCTCGGCGGCCCGGGCGATGACGTCCTGATGGGCGGGCTGGGCAACGACCGTTTCGAGGACGGCAGCGGCATCGACCGGCTCAGCGATACGGGTGGAGACGACCGCTACGAGCTGCTCGATGACGGCTCCATGGACACCATCATCGACGCCGATGGCGCAGGCAGGATCTTCCTGGGTGGGGTCGAGCTGCTCGGCGGCTCTTCCGTTGACGGCAGCTCGACCCACTTCAGTGACGGTGTGCACCACTACCGCCTGGTCGGTAGCGACCTCGTGATCGATGACACCGTCACCGTGCGCGACTGGCAGCCGGGCCATCTCGGTATCACTCTCGAGGGCGCGCCGGTTCCAGCCGACCCCAACCTCATTACCGGCACGGACGATGCCGATGGCGGAGCCTCGCTCACGGGCACCGACGGTGATGATGCGATCTACGCTTTCGCAGGTGACGATGATCTCAGTGGCGGGCTCGGGAACGACCAGCTCTACGGTGGCCCTGGCTCTGACTGGCTTTCGGCCACGCCCGGCGACGACCATCTCGACGGCGGCCCCGGGAATGACATCCTGATCTCGGGCATCGACCAGGACGTCCTCCTCGGAGGCCCAGGTGTCGACTTTCTCTCTGCCGGTGATGGACGCGACCGCCTCGACGGAGGGCTCGATGACGACGTCCTCGCCGCCGGCGCGGACGACGACATCCTGATCGGAGGCGATGGCAACGATCGCCTTTACGGTGACGCGACGTACGTGCCGGTCGACCGGACCTGGTCGGTCAGCGAAACGACATCGGATGATGGCCTGGTGGTCAACGTCCTTTTCGACCAGGTCACGGGTTCTGCGGTCTCGGTGAACGACGGTAACGACCTGCTCGACGGAGGTGCGGGTGACGACGACCTGATCGGTGGCGGTGGCGACGACGCACTCGCCGGGGGCACCGGCCACGACTACCTCGACGGCGGCTACGGCCACGACCGGCTGGAGGGTGGAGCTGGAGACGACACCCTGCATGGTGACGCGAAACTGGGCAGCGCGCGTGAAACCGACGGCATGGACATGCTCAGCGGCGGTCCTGGCAACGACTGGCTCGAGGGTGGTTACGGCGCCGATTACCTCGAAGGCGGTGAGGGTGACGACGAACTCCACGGCGATTACCTCGATGACCCCCTGCTGGGCGGTCACGACCTTCTCGACGGCGGTCCGGGCAACGACCTCCTGCTCGGCGGTGCGGGTGACGACACGATCCACGGCCGCGACGGCCACGATCGCGCCGATGCCGGGCCCGGCGATGACCGTGTATGGGGTGCGGCCGGCGATGACACCCTTCTGGGTGATGCCGGGAACGACCTTCTGCATGGTGGAGCCGACAACGACCTGATATTCGGTGGCAGCGGCGACGACGGCCTCGCCGGAGGCGCCGGGCAGGACCGGCTCGAGGGCCAGTCTGGCCACGACACGCTGCTGGGTGGTACGGGCGACGACACCCTGCTCGGCGGTGAGGGTGATGACCGGCTTTCGGGTGACCAGGGTCATGACCTGATCGATGGCGGCGCCGGTGCCGACCATCTCACGGGTGGCACCGGCAACGACCACCTCCAGTCGGGCACGGACGATGACATCCTCGAGGGTGATGCCGGTGACGACGTGCTGCTCGGTCAGGAAGGCCACGACGAACTGCACGGCGGTGAGGGTCACGACCTGATGGCTGGAGGGCCAGGACACGACGTGCTCGCGGGTGACTCGGGCAATGACCAACTCTGGGGCGAAGATGGCGAGGATCAGCTCGCAGGGATGACCGGAGACGACATCCTCGCCGGCGGGCCCGGAAACGACACGCTCGGCGGTGGCGAGGACCATGACCGTCTCTATGGGGAGGATGGTGACGACCGGATGCACGGTGATGCGGGTGACGACCTGCTGGCCGGAGGTATGGGCCACGATCTACTCGAGGGCGGCCCGGGTCGGGACGCGCTTCACGGCGAGCCCGGCGACGACGTCATGCGCGGTGATGCCGGTGCCGATCTCATGTATGGAGGGCCCGGAGGAGATGTGCTCGATGGCGGCCAGGGTGATGACACGTTGTACGGCGACCAGGGTGCCGATCAGTTGCGTGGGGGCCCGGGTCAGGACCTGCTCGTCGGCGGGGCTGGCGATGATCGGTACCTCTTCGAGGTCCAGGACGAGCAGATCAGGATCGTCGAACAGGGCGACTCCGTGGGCGACACCCTGGCAATGGGCAGTGGTCTCGAGCCGGGGGATTTCTTCGCGGGGCGTTCCGGAGACGACCTGGTGCTCCAGCACAGGGTGGGCGACCAACGCATCACCGTGGAAGGCTGGTTCGCCGACCCGTCCAGGCGACTCGGCGCGATCGGTTTCACCGACGG